>JAJZZA010000145.1 GCA_021797825.1 Bacillota bacterium
AATCAACGGATTACTCGTCACCAAACGCCCAATCCAGTCTGCGTCCTCAGAGCGTCCCACGGCGGTGATGGTTCCCGAAAATTCGTGTCCCATGATGAGCGGAGGCTGCCGGAGTTCGTTGTGACCGAGATATGCGGACAACTCCGAACCACACACCCCGGCCGCTGCCACCTGCATCACGGCCCATCCTGGTTGGGGCCGGCTGGTGGAAATTTCCGAAGAGTCCCACCGCATCTCTTCGATTCCTGTCCATACCAATGCGTTCATCCCGCAATCCGTCCTTTCGTCTCTTGGGTTGAAGTTGTCGGGGAGGTGCCGGCCCGCCCGCCAAAATGCCCGGCGGCCTAAAGTGGCTCTGCTCCCCGGCAAGACGCGGCTCGGCCGCCGGGCAGCTCCGTTTTTTCACACAAAGCCGCAGACTAACGTCATAGATTTTCGCCGACAACACCTCCTGCAACGCTGAGCGGTTTATCGCCGCCTTTACCGCCCGTCTTCCCGTCTTGATCGCTCAGGCCGGACCGACGAGGACCCCGTCTCCCCATCCGGGAACCGACCCGGACGCCTCCACGCTCGTCAGGCGTCCGGCAGCCGCAGCACGTCGCCTTGAGCCATGGGCAACACCGTAATCGCCTTGGTTCGCCGCCTTAAGGCCGCAACCACCCGCTGCGGGTCCTCGCGCAAGACCTCCCAGAGATCGTAATGCATGGGCACCAACCGTTTGGGACGGACCAACATGGCGGCTTCGGCCATCTCTTCGGCGCTCATGTGGCCCCGGAAATTTTCTGCCCTCCGAGCGAGACTCATGAAAGCCACGTCGACACGATGCCGGCGAGCGATCACCTGCATTTCGGAATCCAAGGTCGCATCGCCAGCGTGAAACACGGTGACCGTCCCGGTTCGAAAGAGATAGCTTAAACTCTCGGGTGAACCCGGGTCAAAGAATGCATAAACTTCGACGTCGATGTCTCCCACCGTGATGCGATCACCTTGCCGCACCCGATGAACCCGTTCGGCCGGGAATCCCGCTCGTTCGGCAATCACCGCGCTGCGTTCCGGCCCGACAAAAATCGTGCCCGCCGCCTTGCCTAGCTGTTGAATAACCGGTTCATAACAATGGTCCATGTGTTCGTGAGTGCTAAACAAGGCGGCGACGGGTCCCAATCTGCCTAGCTCCCCGGGCGTAAAGGGGATGGGACAGGATCGCACCCAACCCGGAGCCGCGTCGCCCCCGAGATAGAGATCGATCAGAACGGTGGTCGACACGGTCCTCAGCAACAGTCCCGCGCCACCAAAACGTGTTAAGAGCACCGTCCCCGGCGGAACCGGAACCTGCCGCAGCGCGTCAATCATGCCCTCCATCCCTTCCTCCGATCATGGCTTACCAATCCGCCGGGGCCCCATCCCGGTCCACCATCATCGGCAACGGGTCGTCCGCCAGGGCGTCTTCCGTCAGCAACGATTCCGGTCTCAGCGTCACTCCCAGACCGGGTTCACCCGGAACCGCCAGGCAACCGTCTTCATCCAACCGAAATGGATTGACTAAACATTCGAGCCCCAGGCTGACCTGTTCTTGACACAAGAAATTGGGTATCACGGCATCCAAGTGGAGTCCGTACGCCAGATTTAAGGGGCTGTTGGGATTGTGCGGGGCGATGGTCACATAATAGACCTCCGCCATCGCCGCGATCTTCCGCACTTCGCCCAGTCCCCCCGCATGACACAAATCGGGCTGAAGCACGGCGGCGGCGTGCCTCTCCAAGATGGGACGAAACCCAAACCGTGTGTAATGCCGCTCGCCGGCGGCAATCGGCACTGGTGAGCGCTCGGCCACCCAGGCGAGAGCATCAATGTTCTCGGGCAAACAGGGTTCCTCCAAGAACAGGGGATGAAGCGGCGCGAGCGCCTGCGCGAGTTGAAGCGCCACGGTGGGACTGAGGCGTCCATGACAGTCCACCGCCATGTCCACATCTTGGCCAATCGCGTGGCGCACTCCCCCAAAACGTTCAATCTGGCTGTTTAACCAGGCGCGGCTTTCCAAAGCCCGCACCGGCGGCATCACATTGACTTTTATCGCCTGAAAGCCCTGAGCAACAGCCGCCGCCGCGTTCTGGGCCAAATCTGTAGACGCGCCGCCATGGACCTGGGCGTAGACCCGGATCCGCTGCCGCACCGCCCCTCCCAACAATTGGTGCAAGGGTGTCGAAAGGGACTGGCCCAAAATGTCCCACAGGCACATCTCCACCGAAGACAGCGCACTCATCAGAACCGGACCGCCACGATAGAAGGCTCCCCGGTACAAGGCTTGCCAGTGCCGTTCAATGAGGCGGGGATCCTGCCCTATGAGGTAGTACTCGAGGTCGCGCACCGCCTGGCGCATGGTGGCCATATGGCCTTCCAGCAACAGGTCGGCGATACCGACCAAACCCGTATTGGTGTGGATGCGCAGAAACTGCCAGCGTGGGTGGGCTCGCACAATCTCCAATTCGGTTATCCGCATCTGTGTTCCACTCCTTGCCGACACAAGTTGGTCAGGATTGCCCATACCCTGGCACCTCGGGGGATTGACAGGTCAATCCCCCGTCCACCACCAGGCATTGCCCGGTTACAAAGCGAGCCGCTGCGGAGGCCAAAAACATCACCGCCTCAGCCACGTCGTCGGGGCTGGCCAGTGTCCCCAGCGGATGAAACGGAACAAAGCGTGCACGAAGGGCCTCCCGATCCGGGTGACTATCCGCCACCACCAGTCCCGGTGCAACCGCATTGCAGCGCACTCCAAAAGGTCCGTAATCCAACGCGACTTGGCGGGTTAGCGCCTCAATGCCGCCTTTGGCGGCGTCGTAGGCCGGGAAGCCGGGATATGCTCCGCGCACATGCACGCTCGACATATTGATGATGCTTCCGCCCCCCTGGGCTACCATGAGCGGAAGTCCGTGCTTAATGCAGAGAAACGCTCCGGTTAGAGATACCGCCAAGGTCTTGTCCCAGTCCTCTTTGGCCATGTCGGCCAACGGAACCCGATTGTTCCACTTGGCATTGCACACCAGAACATGCACCTCGCCAAAATGCCGGGCCGCTTCCCGCATGTGATGCCGCACGGATTCCTCATCGGTGACATCGACGACCGCCGCGAGCGTGCGTTGGTGTTGCGGATCGAAGGATTCCGCCACCTCCTTGACGGTGGACTGCACATCCCACAGCACCACCCGTGCGCCGGCACCGTGAAACCGGTTGGCCATAACCGCTCCCAATCCCTGAGCTGCGCCGGTAACCACCACCACTTGGTCCATAACACCCTCCTTTATGCTTGCGCTCTCTAGGCCTTAGTCGGAAACGGCAATTCGCGCACGCGCAGCGCGTAGAGGTCCTCTTGTTGGATGCGGGCCCGCTCGCTGATGAGTCGCGCGCGGTCGACGCCAACGGAAAATACGCGTCCGGAAAGGTGGTCCGCTTGCCCGGACGTCAAC
>JAJZZA010000062.1 GCA_021797825.1 Bacillota bacterium
ATACCACACTGATGTACACGAATCCCAGCAGGAAAAAGATCCTGGAGAAAATCAATTCACTGTAGCCCCGTCTGGGAATTGCTTATGGCCCGAAATTCAAGGAATCGTTGCCGTACCCGAGATTCGATGATCTGCCAATTGCCCGAGAGAGAAGCGGCAAACACGGGAGACCCGATACCCAAAACCAGCAAGACACTGAATAACACGATGATAATACGAGAAGACCATGTTTTAATCGGTATGGTCATATTATATCTCCCCATTTTCTAAATTATTTTCCAAATCTATCAGATTTTACCAAGTGGATGAAATTATTTAGCCATTGCTCCACCGACTATTTTTAGGCTGGCTGGGTGGATCGGCATGAAACCCTGCATAGGACCACTGTGATAAAAACCGGCCCCATTGATTTGTGGTGAGTTCTACGCATAGAAAATCCCCCTCACTGGATCCGTCGCTACCTGAGTGTAATCCATGGATTTGGTGTTACACCGAGTCCCATTCGGGATAACGGGCACGGTGAGTAGTTAAAATTGAGTCAAACTTGTCCGACTAATCCTATTGTACTAAGGTGCCCACCGCGAATTGTGTCACAGAACGGCGAATAGTCCGAGTTTTTCTGGATTCCGGTCGAGCTTGAAAGTCAGCGCCTATTCCCTCGATCCTTCCCTGCAGGGAAAGAGAGTATAGGGGGATGTCAGCGGATGCTTTGTCTAGATATAGATAATGGCCTGAGCTCACGCCCCTCTTTGCCGCCCGGTGTTGGCGGAGTGGAGGGCGAAAAAAGGAAGCGCCTTCCCAGTTCACATAACGCCTGTTGTCGGACCCGGAGCCGCGATCCCCGTATTTGTCAAGGCCGATTTGTGGGCCTGAGCAGGCAAGAACGCGGATTGTGGGGAGCGCGAGCCCGCGAACAATCTTTGAAGAACAGGGAACCGCAAACTCCCGGTTTCGGCGATTTGCGCCGTGTGCTTTCGGAGCGAAGGGCAAAAAAAGGGAGCGACCTTGACGGCGTGTCAGACTGTCAAGGCCGAAGCGAGAACACTAGTTATGGTGGCGTGCTTTCCTCGCTTCGGGCAATGAATTCTTGGACACGCCCAGTCAAGGGAAGCGGAGGCAATGATCT
This sequence comes from Bacillota bacterium, assembly GCA_021797825.1. Classification (GTDB taxonomy): domain Bacteria; phylum Bacillota; class Sulfobacillia; order Sulfobacillales; family Sulfobacillaceae; genus JAJZZA01. The sequence continues at coordinate 1,127 of JAJZZA010000062.1, forward strand.
TATCCATCATAAGGACACGACTGTTAAATAGCGCAGCGGTTTAAGCGAAGCCCCGTAGCATGTTTTTGTTATCACAAGGACGACTCGGCTGGAAAGCCGATGTCGATCCGCTATTTGGTTTTTTTTTGGAAAGCGCGCAAAAATGGAGTCGCAAAAAGTTATCCCTGTTATCCACAAAAATTTGGCGCTGACTACAGGATAAAAGATCTTTTTCTAAAGGATATTAGAGGTTACTACAGGAGGAGCCCGCTAAGCCTTATGGTCCAAGAGTTGTAGGGGTGTATGGTCGACCAATGTCACGCAAAAGGTCGACCAATAACACGCAAAAGGTCGACCAATAACACGCACTTTTCCCCTAGAATGGTCGACCAATGACATGTGGATAACTTTTTTATCCCCCGGGGATTGGGGATAAAAAAGCCTCTCTTAGGAGACCTAAGTACGGAAATATCGGCTAATCGGATGAACGGCGGGTAATATGTAACCGACTGGGTTGTAAGGTGATGCCCTGACTATCGGCTGTAACGTGTGCCGTAGAATACAATTGTAGTACTGCTCGCAGTTGTTCTTGAAAATCTTTTTTAAAGGCATACCGACCACTTTTGCTCTGAGCATAGTTATTGCCAAACTGCACTTGCAGCACCTCCCACGGAATCGTAGTCGGCTGTTTGAGATAGCTCAAGCGATACACCAGCCAACTATAGATATCCAAAGCCAAGGCCGAGCCTTTAAGCACTTGGAGCACCCGCAAGTCCACCGGCACGGGACGATCCGTGATCAGGTGAAAAAATTCTTCGGTTAAGGTAATCTCCGAAGAATCTGTAGCATTGTGCCAGGGTGTCCACCATAACTTGACTTCCGAGGCCAACCGGAAACCCACATCATGGGTCATCGAGTGGGCCCCATCCGTCACCGTAGAGGTGATGGTGGTGTTAAAGAGGCGTCGCGTTTGGTCTTTAAACCGTTGCATTTGGCGGCCATCTGCATGCCGGGATATGCCCAAATCGGCCATAAACCGAGTGAGGCTGTCTCGTAAAATTACCTGGCGTTTTTGAGTCCGCACGGCTTCGGTCGTGACCCACGTGAGCAATAACCTGGGATAAGCGCCATAAGGCAAGCCAATGTCTTTGGGCGTCCACAGCGTCAAAGTCACGCCGCCATTGCGCCGAGTCCATTCATTGACCAACTGGCGGCGATAGGGCAAGCTGCACTGGATCAAGATTCGGGCTTGATAGCCCAACATCCCGGCTTCTTGCGCCGATTCCTGCTCACGTTGCAAGGCCACGGCAAAGCGTTTCCGCTGGGACCGAGGCTGTTTCGCGACCAAACCCCAGCGGGGATCGCCGCCATCAATTAGGGTCCGCAGCATCTCGTCATCATACGGTTTGTACGCCATAAAAAATCCTCCCCATCAGAAAGTGTGGGGGAAGGCCCGCCGGTTTTCCTCTTGTCTACTCCCTAGCCAATCGGGTATGCTAAGAATGATAATTTGTTTTGACAGAGGGGAAGGCGTTGCTTGCAGGCGGGCCTTCCTTTTTGCTGTGTGAAATTATGGGTATTGTATCAAACACTGTCGAAGATGGATAGACTTGCCATGCCCATGCGTTTGCAGGTATCAAGCCAATGGGATACACTCAGACTAGAAAGGCCCCCCGCGGCAAACAGGGGGCCGGTGAGAGCTAAGGCCGTTTCCGGCGCTTAGAGCACCACCAACTGTACAGCACCAGGACACCTGGGAGTGAGATGGTAACTGTCAGAGTGATATGCATCCGCTCTCACCTCCTTCCTAGGAGGCCGCGCATGAGCGGACCCTCACCGTTTATTCTACCAGCCTGTCCCTAACCCGGCAGGCTGGTCTTTTTGTGGTGAGGCATTCGGCTAGTTTAGTTTTGGGAGGGCACAACAACTTGGGTAAAGCCTGCATGCGCTGTCGATAAGGTATGCCAATGCCCCTGCTGCCATGCGGCCAGGGTGCCCAAGTGTTTAGTGGCCATGACCCACTGATCCGGTGCACGCCAGGTAATGTCCTCAATAGTGTGGGGAATGCCGGGAAGAGCAGGCAAGAACGCCGGTAAAGCCTGGATAGTCCACCGCCCTTGATGCCAAAGCAGCAATTGGCGACTCCCGAGAGCCAACGTATCCTGCGGACTAAAAGCAGCCGTGTCAATCAATCCAGATCCCAGGGGGGGACGGAGATTCACCCAATGATGATGGCGATATTCGTACACATGCTGTAACCCCACTAAAAATAAATGATTGTGCGGACTCCAGAGAAGATTCTCTGCAGAAGTGTGGGGGGGCTGCGGAATCGTAATCCAATGATGCGCCGCCGTATCCACGACAGTGAGCCAATGGCAACGAGATTCGACAGTGATGGCGATTGTGCCATTATTCGCTATTGCAGGACTGGCCGCACCCTCAATATGCGCGGGCAAGGGGAGAGGTTGCCATGCTTGCCCATGCCGTGTATAAAAATGCGCCGCCGTAGGCTGTGAACCGAGATGACATCCGGCACGGCCATTACTGCCTAGCACCCATTGCATGCCATTGGGGCTTTGGTTGGAGAGATTTCTCGCCGGGAGTTGGGATACTGGCCAATGAGACACCACATGCCATGAACCCGTTTGGTAGCGATACCATTGATGCGCATCATAAGCGTACAATCCTTGATGCCACGTTAAAAAAGGCTGAGACATAGACGATGGATTGGGATCACCCAGTGACATCCAATGCCCCTGCTGATAGCGCATGACATTCCGATTTTTGACGGCGTAAATGGGAAGCGGAGCTGTATGTGGTAACGTGGTTGAGGCACCGCAAGCCGCCAGCACAAGCGATAATCCTATCAAACTGATTTGTTGTCTCTTATGAGGATAAGGGAATGTCACGGGCTGGCACTCCTTTCGCGGTAAAGCGCGTGATGTGATATTGGGTCACGCGCCCGGATTGGTAAGACAGGGTTAAAACACACTGAACTTGAGCCGTAGCTAAAAGCGTTTTGTGGGCAATCGATCCTTCCCATTGGGTAATGGTTTCCCGCACCATGTTAGGCGGGATCATGTGCTCATGAGACACAGACACCACGGCCGCTGGACCCCCTTGATGAAACCCTTGGATCACCCGAGCGCTGACGAGTGAGCTCGAATGCTGCATAATCCAGTGTTCTGCCGCTACTGACGGAGTGCCATAAGCTCTTTGAGCCCATTGCTTTGCCGCCGCCATTATTCGCGATTGTCGGGCAACTACATGAGCTTTACGGTTAAGGGAGGAGTGGGCCGGAGTGCTTAAGAGGACCGCAAGGGCCAATCCGAGTCCAAGTAAGGAAAAAACCGGCAAGAATACCCACCAAAATATTGATCGGGGAATCACAGGGCACCTCCTTGAGTGGCTAAACGTTGCAGGATGTGCATGGTACCAAGAACCTGGTTGACGTATGCTGCGCTATGATTGTACGCAAAAATCGCGGCGGAAAGGCCCGTAGAAGTGGTGGCCCCATCTTGAGCCAAAAGCCACGCTGCGCCCATGATAGCTGGTTGTGGGTGCCAAATATCAGCTGTGGAGTACCCTAAGTTTTGAGACACTATCTGCCATGTCGCAGGCTCAAATTGCATGGGTCCAATAGCTCCGGCGGAAGAGGGACCATCGTTGGTGCCGTAGTCAGACTCGACAAAAGCAATCGCTTCGAGTAGTGCGATGGGCACATGGAAGCGCATGGCGGCTTGGTGAAAATAAGACCACCACGAATGAGGCGGCGCAGAGACATGGCCGGAAGATGTGGGATGGACAGCGAAAGAAATATGAGATGGCCCGCTGTTGCTACCCACGCCCCCACCAGCGAGCAACAATAGAGCCATAAACGCCGCCACCAGTCCGAGAGCTCCCGTGAATAAACCGCCTAAGCATCCCAATGCGCGTATCATGGAGCCATCTCTCGTTCAATGGCTCCATCGGTATAGGTCATCTGGCGTTCCTCTGCCGTAAACCGATGATCGACCAGATAAGCATGGGGATTTTGAGCACCCACCAACCACAAAGCCCGTCCAGGCGCTGCTTGCACAATATTCTCACGCTGTACATCACTCAGATGCAAAAACTGTTGAAGTTTCACCGCGTCGTCAGCGCTTTGGCGAAAAATGATACGCGTGGAACAACTGCGAAAAAGACTTAAAGCCGTGGGGCCTGCTTGCTCCAAATCCGAAAAATCCTGAGTAATAAACACGTTGACCACGCCCCATTGGCGTGAGAGTTTCCACTGTGCTTGCAGCCACAGAGCGGTTTCCGGATCTCTGAACAAGGACCATGCTTCGTCGGCAATAAACATCGTGGGATAATCTGTGCGGCGAACCCAGTTGTAAGCCCAGCTCATAGTCACAAGATACAAAATATCCCGTACATCAGGATCCGCGATAGAAGCAGAAAGATCGAGCACTACATGGTGCGTAAGATCCATGCCCACGGAAGTCGGCTGATCAATCAAACCGGCTAATGGACCATCGGTCAACGTGCGGAGGGCTAAATAGAGATCACGCACTTGCGTTGTTTGCCGAGCTGTATCCCCGGCTAAATCTCCCAAAACAGTAATGAGATCGGACAGGATGGGCATGTGCGCATCCGGTTGGACACTGTCGCCATCCCACAGCCAACCAGCGTGCAAATATGTGATTCGCGCTGCTTCAGTGAGGGCGTCGGCCTGTTCTGGGGTGAGGCGCTGGCCTAAACGTCGCCGGGCCAGGGCATGTAAAACCCGCACATGATCGCGCGGCGAACCAGCTGAACCGGCTCCAAAATCTAAAACATTGAGATGAATATCACCGCCAGGCGTAAGCCGAATAGGTTGCGTCCCCAAGGCTTGAGCAAAGGCGTCGCCTTCGGGTTTCACAAAAATCATCAAAATCCGATAACCCAATAGAGCGTGTCGGCGAGCCATGACTTCAGCTAGAGCTGTTTTCCCCATATGGATCCGACCCACCATGGCTACATTGAGGTCATCGGCATATCCCCGAGCAAACATGCCCCGTGCATGCCAGATAAAAGGTGAGCGTGTAAAAGCTTCCTGACCCAAAATAATGCCATCTGGCCCAGTTGCGGTCGGATAAAAACACGGCAGCAAACTGCGAATGCGCCGTGTGGTGGCCCGCGTGGCTGCACCCTGTATGAGTTGTTGGGTAGATTGTGGGCCCGGCATGGAAGCCCAAAAAGCCGGGACATGTTGGCCGTTGGCGCGTTGAGCGTGAATATCGAGTTTATGCAATGCCGAATGCGTATACGCCAATGCAGATTCCAGTGCAGGTTCGCTATCTGCGCGCAGAGTCACTAGTAATCGTGCGTCCCATGTCGTGTATCCAGCTTGATGTTCGACCAACATCTCGCCTTCATCCGCCAAATCTTGAGTCATCTCCATGGAAGATTCGAACCCCCATTGTCGCAAGGCGGTTTGATGGACTTTATGATCCGTAAATCGTTGGCGATGGGTGTCCGCCGCTTTTTCCGGATCATGGGGCGATAAGCGAATGGTCAGTCTCCAATCGGCTTCCCCTGGAGGTGTGAGGCGATGAAGCCAGTCTTCAGTCACCGGCAGCCCAGGTAAAGATCGAGCGATTAACGTAGCATGTGGAATGCCGTCGACGGCAATCTGGCGATACTGCTCATGGAGAGTCCCAGGGGTCCAAGTGTCACTCAAGCACGTGGATGTGGACACATCGTCCACCGCGTCAGGTCGCAAAAGGCGTGTCAGCAGATGCATAGCCTGAGGTGGAGGTAAAATCTCAGGATGCAATTCGGGATTGGCTTGACAAAAACTCATCATATGGCGGTCTATTACACGATACACAGCGTCCCCGCGGTCCGGCGGCGACAAAGCCGTCACTTCCGGTAATCTTTCCAGACGTCTGCGATCAAACACAATGGCGGCCACATAGGTTAGTGTGGGAGCTTGAGTTGGCGGCACAGTATCCAATACCGTTTGATAGTGCTGATAGGATTGCGCAGAGGTATGGTGTCGCAACCATTGTTGGTGCGCGGTTAAATCCATGCGCTGTCCCGCCGCCGTCAAAACGACTTCTGCAATTTCGCGGTAACCGGCCAAGGTATCGAGACTCCGACCGAATTGACCCAAAATACTCGATACGTGCCCAGCATCGGCCATGACAAGATTATCCGATTGAAGTCGCACCAACACGGCGACTCGTCGGTCGTGTTCATCCGCCAACAATGCAGATTGAGTAGCGATTGCAGAGGTGTGCAAGGTGACCCCCCGGATCGGTGTTGGCATAGGCGCTTGCCCGCGCCCCGGAAAATAATTGTGCCGGGCGGGCCTGAGCCATTGCCTGAGTCGTACTTGCAAGTGTTCGGCTCCGGTATAGCCATCGCGCCCTTTGATCAGCAAAATGCCAACGGCGGTTAGTATACCGAAGATATCAATAGCGATCGTGTAAAGGAGAGGCAACGCAATCATATTGGGCATCGCCAAAAATAACCCGAGAACGCTTCCGGCAATCGCGGCTTGCCCGAGTGAAATCCGAGTCCCCATAAGCCCTTGGCGGGGAGAACGGGGCCATCGGTATCGATCCAGTGCCATCGGTTAAGGTCTCCTTTCTGGCGTGGGTCTGGTGGGTTTCGGGGAGTTAGGTATCTGTTGGGTAGTTGTAGAGGGCTCCGAAAGGTTATGGGATATCTGTCGGGTGTTGCGATCCCTAGAAGGGAATGAAACAACATTGCCCGAATCGCCAGAAGGCACAGGGCCAGTCGTTTGGGAAGCAGGCACAGGCGGCGTTGAAGCCGGTGGTAATGGGGGTGGGGGCGGCGGAATTTTATCGGTAGGTGCGGATACAGCAGTGCCGCCGTCTCGATTGCTGTCGGGTGACCCACTGGCAGCATGCCGGCTTTGCCTGCGAGCAGCCATCATCATGGCTGTCATCACAAGAGCTTGTTTGGTCATGGCTACCAATTGGGCCGAACCGTCACTGAGAGGTCCTAAAAGGCTGTAGATCATGAAAGGGGTAAAGACTAATAAAACCGTCGTGCCTAACCCGATGAAATAATTGTTCCAAGCAAAAATGGGATTGTTTTTAGCAGGGAGTGCCCACCCAAAACCGATGATGAGCACGAGCAAATCCACCATTTTTAAGAGGATCAGAGTCATAAGACCGTGTACCAGCCGCCCTAAGAACTGAGAATATCCCCGCAATGCAGTAAATGCCGCGGCCAACGGGATGAATGGTACTGCAATCGCTACCAGAATAGCTCGTAATATGAGCTCTAAATACACAAGCAAGCCCGCAATGAAGCCCAGAAGAGCGCTGATAGCAATCCCTACTCCGAAAAGAGATGTATTCGCTACCGTATCGAGTAACTGCGTATACTTTACATAAGCGTCAAGGGCGGCACTCCAGGACTGGTATCCGGGGTTTCTGTAGCAATGGAACGAAAATGGTAATAGGCCCCGTAGCCTATTTGTCGAGGGGCGATGACGACCACAGATGTCCTTGCGCGACGACTCATGAGAGGCGACCGACGCCACATCCTCGTCCCCGACGACCTGCCTGCCCGCCGTTGGCGGAGGGAGTCCATGGCCTGCTCTATCGGCCGGCCCGTGTCGAACGCTGAGGTTTAACCCCCCAACTCGGCTGACACGGTGATACCATCGCTCGCTGGATCTGCGGCCTACGTGACGCTCCCAGGCGGCACGTGCGACGGCGTCACTTCCGGCCGACCCCCCACCCGCAAAGTGTGCCGCCGACCATCCCGGCCATGCTCGCCATCATAATCGGCATCATGACGCTTGGCGCACACAAGAGTCGGACGAAGATACCTCCCAGCAGTCCGCCGGCTGTGCCACCCACCATGCAGGCCATGGCCATATGCGGGTCTCGCAGGCTCAGGGCACGCGGGCGAATAAATACCGGCACCAACACGGGCATGGACAGCGCGATGACTACGCAGGCGATTTCATGATTGGGCAGGAGGCACCAGGTGAGAACCACCATGGGCACCGCGACAAGCATGGCGGGCCAAAGCGCCGGGTGAGGTTGAGCCCATCGGGCCACCGCATCACCCCCTCTTGCAGGATTCCCCACAAGATATGCCAGGGCCGATGGCCTTAGACGTAGTGCGGACCCGGGGGGCGGTCAATACAGCGACAGGGCTTGCGTAGGCGACTCGCGACGACCCCCGTTCCCTCGCGGTCTTTAGAGGGCCGGGTCACCGCGTGCAACGGCGAGATAGGCGAGCACGGCGACCAACCATCCGACCGCCATGGTATAGGACATCGCATCCTGTTGCCCGGCCATCAGAAATTGCAGGCCCGCCCATCCCGCAACCAGGGTGGCGAGAAAGCCCACCCCCGCCGCCGCGACGAGATGCGCACGGTGAGACACCAGAGTCCCCACCCCCAGAAGGAATCCTCCGACGGCCAGACCCAGACCCCACAGTACATGAAGCATGACGAGGGGCGACGCTCCCGCCATCCTCATCATGCCGCTCATGCTACCCATCGGGCCCATGGGCGCCATCGCGTGCATGGGCAGGGACACAAAGAGGTTGATGTACATCCCCAATAAAAACTGGACGCCAAGCGCCCCAATCATCCCGGCTCCGGCCACCGATATCCCGAGGTGTTTGCGCGTCGCGCTATGATCTATCATGGCTTGTGCCCTCCTCAAGACCTCGTAGGTGTCCTGGCTTCTACGGATGGCCCATGGCTTTGCATCCCGATGTCAGGCGTCTGATATTAATGCATTCGTGGCATTCTTGTGGGATTCGCCCTCGCAGGATGCCGGGGGCTCCACAGCAGGTTGAGCGCAGCAGCCCACGTCAAGCAAAACCCCGCGGCCATGAGGTCGTGCGGCCAGGGGTGGAGCAATCCCTCGCCCCGCATCGTGTGATGCCATAGGGCATGCCACGCGGCGTCTGCGCTCAGACCCGTACTTTGCACCCCGAGCGCTCCAAACAACGCCGCCACGGCGTATTTCCGCATCCACATGCCCCCCCTTTCTGTGTTTGGGTCCGTCTGTTGCCAAGAGGTCCACCGGTTCCAAGTTCAGGAACTCCCGGGACGCCGCTACCAGACCGACACCGGTTAATCCTGGGGACGGCCACTCCCTGGTGGCTGCATGGGTCATGACCGGGGAACTCGCCGTATCAACTTCACCACGACCCACGTTACCGCGGCCACCACACCGAGCCCAGCAAGGACCATCAACAGCATCCCGCCCAGGCCCCATCCCGCCATGGTCCCACCCCATCCCGTCACGGCCCCACCTCCACCCTGTGCGCTAACATACCCCGTATGATGGCGTTTTATGTACGGGCATCACTGGGCTCCTTGAATGCGTCGACCAGACCATGCGGTCTGAAGATCGCGTGGTCGCAGGCGTTGAGGAACCGCTGTCAAGGCAAGCGCCATGTGAAGATCATGACGGTGGCACGAAGAGCGAACGCATGCCCAGCGTCAAGACGCATCGCCTATGGCTGTCAACATCGAAGGCGTCGCGTGGTCTGCACCCGGGGAGGCGAAGCTGGCATACGGTTTCAAGGGCATCCGGCGTCACGTGAGGACACGTCCTGGACCATCATCAGCGACCGGGAGTCCCTCAAGCGGATGAATGTGTGCGACACGGGGCTGGAACCACGCCCGTGCGCACCCCACCCAGACCATGGGTGGCCGCGCTGCCCATGCAGGAAACGAGAGCCCGGCTGCGGACTCGTCGCGCCGGCCGAACCCAGCCGACTCCGGCCATCGAGGCGGTTTTTGAGGGGGGCGAGTACATCGGACCGTCTCTAGCGACGGGCACTCGCCCCGCGCCATGCCTCGGTGTTCGGGCCTAGTGGTGGTTGCAGTGACACGTGGAGCAGTGGCATTGGTTCGAACAGGTGCAGCCCGACTCGCATTGGCCGCTGTGACACGCGTGACAACAACAATGGTCGCCTGCCATCGCCCTCCCCCTCCTTATTTGTGGTTTAGTCGTAGGATGCCTCGGTGCGGTCAGGGTATGCATGGCGAAGACCTAATCCGTGGGGTGGGCAACGAGCGCGGCCGCATCGACCGCCCTTCCCCCGCCCTCACGCGTCTGCGGGGCGGACGGACGGTCCGGGTCCCCCACGTCGGTATCCCCCTTATGCGATGCCCAGCCCAATGCCCAGGGCTAACACCCCTAAGGTAAGGAGCGTCATGCGGCCCAGATCGCGGGGCGCCGTGGGAGACGAATCGCCATCATGGCGGGCATGCGGCGCGGTCGGGGTTGGGGCGCTGTGGGCCGCGTGTGGCCGCAGGGCTTGTCCACTGGTCCAGAGTCCGGACGCCACCGGCACCGGCTGCCCATGAGGGCGGACGGTCATCATGCCGTGCTTGAGTCCTCGATGCACCAGCCACGCATTAATCGGGTAGGCCACCCCCAGACCGGCGGTCAGGGCCAGACCCATCACGAACCAAAACGCCGCAGCCGTGGGATGGCCGGATCCCGGCACGAGGCGCATGCCGTGGATCATGACGGCCGCCATGCCCGCCATCACCCCATTCATAGAGAGAAATTCGGGCCAGACGGTGTTCCGCAAGGAGGCGCGATAGGAGCCGCCGGCCATGTGGCGCATAAACAAGGCCTGGAAGATGGTCCAGCCGAAGAGAAACCCGGCACCATACTCCGCGACGAGACTCCATCCGAGGGGCCACTGCCCCCAGGCGGCCATAGCCGCCGCCACCACGATGCCGACCCCATCCCCCGCCACACAATGCAGGGTGGACCCCAGCACCTGGCGCCAGGCCACTTGCACGAAGGCCTCATGCGTCCCCGGTAGCGGCTCGCGGCAGCCCAGGATATACAAAAACGCGCCCACCGGCCCGGAGAAGACCGTCATGATCACAAAGCCCCATTTCAGGACCGGATCCTCCGGGGTATGGCGGATGTCCCACGCCACAAAGGCCACCGCCAGGGCGGTCAGCATCATCCAGAGCGTAATGAGACCCTGCCAAAAACTAGCCGATGCGTCCACCGTCCGCGCTCCCCTCATGGTCGATTGTGGCCGGGCTTGGCACTCGAGCCTGGGCGTCTCTAGCCTGCGCCCATCGCCCCCGCGTTATCCCCCCGACGCCGACGGTTGGAGATGCTGCCGCACCGCCGCCCGCAAGGCCGGCGTGCTAATCAACCCTTGGTGATACCAGAGGATGTGACCGGTTGGGGAGACCAGGACCTCCGTGGGAATGCCGCTGACGCCGTAGGCCGCCGCGATCACGCCGGTCGTATCCAAGGCCACGGGATAGGGCAAATGCGTCTTCACCACATAGTGCTGGACGTGGGCCGTCGACGATTCGGACAGGCGCAAGTCGACGCCGACGACGGGGGGCAGATGCTGCTGCGTGGCCGTGTGCTGATACTGTGTCAAGACGGGCACTTCTTCCTGGCAATCCGGACACCAGGTGGCAAAGAAGTCCAGCAGGACCGGTTGGCCGCCGTGTCCTACGGTGAGGGCGGTCAGCCGGCCGTTGGGCCGAATGGCGGGGGCCGTGAAGGGATGCCCCGGGCCGATGGGTCCGAGTGTGCCCGCGAGATACGTCAACTCGCGGGCGTGCGGAAACGCACGGAGGGAGGGATGTCCCGGCAGCAACGGCGCGATGTGCGCCATGAGATTATGGACTTGCGCGGACAAGACGGGTGCGCTGCCGTCACTCGCATTGAGATAGAGCCAACGCTCATGGCCGTGTCGGCCAATGACGAGCACCGCCGGAATATGCTGGACCACGCCGCCCTTCAAGACTTGGCTGGACACATAATACTGCGCCCACACCGCCTTGAGCGCCGCGGCGGATCCCGTCAAGAATTGCCATTGATGCCGCATATGATGTTGAATCGACCACTGGCGCACGTCCGCTGGGCTGGTCGCCACCGGGTTGGCATTGACCGCCACCAATTGCACATCCCGGCGATAGGCACCGAGGTCTTGGCGGACGTTCCGCAACACCACGGCCGTTAAGGGACAGACCGTGGTGCAGCGGGAATCGATAAAGCTGAGGATGACCACCTGTCCGCGATACTGGCGCAGGCTGGTGGGGTGCCCGTCTTGATTCACGAGGGTGAAATTCGGCGCCACCCGGCGGAGCGTCACCCCGGGATCGACCTCGGCCTGCACCGAGGTCGCTTGGGCCACGGCTTGGGTGGCAGTCGGCGCCACGACCGTCGCGGGATGCCAGCCCGTGACAAGGCGATCCGCGCCCCACACCCCGCCCGCTAAGACGCTGAGGAGGCCCACCAGGGCGCCCCACGCTTTCCAGGATGCCATGACCTGATTCTCCTTTCTTAGAGCAACCCGGTATGCCGCCCGGGTCCCCCCAGCCAATACCAGAGCAGGTAGACGCTCCCCAGCGTCATCACGACCGCGCTAATCTTGGGGATGACCGGCACCACCGTGCGAATGGTGGCTTCCGCGATGCGCCGCGCCATCACGGTCAGGACCGCGAGCGCCGTCACGATGAGGCCCATGCCCGCGGCATAGAGTCCATAGCGCATCAGCCCCACCCCCAGGCTTTGATGGAACCCGGTGGCCGCGACCGCCATAAAGACGGGGAGGCTGCACGTCAGCGACACCAAGCCATAGCTGAGGCCATAGACCACAAAGGATCCGCGGCCCCGGGGGTTCAGCCACGCGAGGACCCCATGCTCCAGGGCGGCCAGGCCGGGCATCGGCACGGACGCCCCGCGCCACACGCGCCAGGCCAGCCCGATCAGTCCCAGCGCAACGATCACGGAGGTGATGGGAGCGAGCACAAACAGCGTGCGGCCCAGACTCGACACCACCAGGCCCGCCAGGCCGAAGATCACCACAAATCCGGCGGTCATGCTCAAGCCGGCCCGGATCCCCGTCCACCCGCGGGCCGGGGCTTGTCCCTGCTGCGCCAGCAGCAGGGACAAAAAGGCGGGCAACAGCGCGACCCCACAGGGATTAAACGCCGTCACCATGCCCGCCGACAACGCCAACGCGAATCCCATGGGCTCGCCCCCTTGTCCGTCTTGGCCTCCGGATACGTCCCGGGTACCCTCCCTGCCCTTGATCCGGGGCCGAGGCTGTGCGCCCCGGCCCGGGGGCCGGCCTACCCGGCGATCCGCTCGGCGGGGTAGCCGCCAGCGGCGAGTGCCTCGAATAGCGCCGTCTCATGGACGTGGTTGGTATCCACCACCACCGCCACACGGTGGTGGGCAAAATCGGCCTGGACCTCGCGAATGCCGGTCTGGCCTTGCAGAATCCTCGTCACGGAGGATGCACACCCGCCTCAGGACATCTCCGGGATATTCAGTGTCCACTGTTCGATCATGATCGTCTCTCCTCTCACCGGGTTTCCCATCGGTTTGTGGTGGCGGGCTTACGCCACGGTGTAGCCGGCCGCGGTCACGGCCGCTTTGAGGTCGTCCGCCGACGCTTGCGTCGGGTCATAGGTCACCTCGGCGCGCTCGGTTTCGAGCGTCACCTTGGCGACTTTCACCCCCGCCACCCCTTTTAAGGCCTCGGTGACCGTGTTGACGCAATGGCCGCAGGTCATGCCCGTCACGGTCAGTGTGGTGCGTTCCATCCTGATACCCCCCTTGTCGACATTTTTAAGAGCAACGAGTTGGTGACCACAGTGACGGAGCTGAACGCCATGGCAGCACCGGCAATCATCGGCGACAACACACCGAACGCCGCCAGGGGAATCATCAACACGTTGTAGAACAGCGCCCAGAAGAGGTTCTGCCGAATCTTGCCGATGGTCTTTTGACCGACGGTCAAGGCTTGGAGCACCGCACCCACCTCTGAGCGCATCAGCGTGACTTCGGCGGTCTCGGTGGCCACGTCGCTGCCGCTCGCCACCGCCATCCCCACCGAGGCGCGGGCCAGCGCCGGCGCATCATTGATGCCGTCGCCCACCATGGCGACATGCTGGCCCGCCGCCTCCTGGGCGGCCACGAAGGCGGCTTTGTCCTGTGGTGCCAGTTCCGCCCGGACCTCGGCAATCCCTACATCCGCAGCCACACGCTCGGCCGTGGCGCGGCGATCTCCCGTCAACATGACGGTGTGCACGCCGCGCGCGGTAAGCGCCGCGATGGTCGCAGCGGCATCGTCCCGCACGCGGTCCGCAATCACCAGGGCGCCCAACACCGTGTCCTGTTCGGCCACCCAGACCACGGTGCGGCCGGCACTGGCCTCCGCATCCATCGCGTCGGTCAGCCCCTCCGGCAGTTCCACACCGTAGGTGTTGAGAAGCTTGGCGTTGCCGAGCAGCACCGTCTCCCCCGCGAGAAATCCCACCATGCCCTGGCCTTCTTCGGTATAGACGTCTGCGACCGGTAAGGCATCCACCGCGTCGGCGGCGGTGAGGACCGCCCGCGCTAAGGGGTGGCTGACACTCGCTTCCAAGGCTTTGGCCAGGCCCAACAGTCGGGACTCGTCCGCGGTTCCGTGGGTGACGATCCGCTCGACCGCCGGACGCCCTTCCGTGATGGTGCCGGTTTTGTCCAAGGCCACCACGGTGACTTTGGCCACCCGCTCCAGCGCCTCGCCATTGCGGAACAGCACCCCGAATCGGGCTCCAATGCCGCTGCCCACCATGACCGCCGTGGGTGTCGCCAACCCGAGGGAACAGGGGCAGGCCACCACCAGCACGGCCACCGCGCGGAGCAACGCGGCCCGATAGTCGCCGGTGACGAGACCCGTGCCCACAAACGTCACCAGCGCGATGCCCAGCACAATGGGCACAAACACATTCGCAATCCGATCGGCAAACTGCTGAATCGGTGCTTTGGCGGCCTGGGCCTCCTCGACGGCGTCGACGATATGGGCGAGCACCGTGTCGCGGCCCACCCGGGTCGCCTCCATCTGAAACGCGCGATCGCCGCGATGGACGGTGCCGGCCGCAACGTCCTGACCGACCGCCTTGGTCTGCCAGTCCGGCTCGCCGGTGAGCATGGACTCATCGAGGATCCCCTGGCCGCTCATCACGCGGCCATCGACGGGGATGCGGTCTCCGGCGCGAATCTCGAGGTGTTGCCCCACCGTCACCGACTCGACCGGGACCTCCACTACGTCGCCGCCAGCATTGACCAGCCGGGTCGTCGTGGGGCGCAAGGCGAGCAATTGGCGGATCGCTTCCGACGTTTTGCCCTTGGCCACCGCTTCGAGATACTTGCCAACCAGAATGAGCGTGATGACGGTCGCCGAGGTGTCAAAATAGAGCGGTGCGTGCGCGAACACGCCATAGACGGAGACCGTCCAGGCGGCTAAGGTGCCGAGCGCCACCAGCACGTCCATATTGGCGTTGCCGTGGCGCACATTGAGCCAGGCCCGTCGGGTGAAGGAGAGCCCCGGGCCCCACTGCACAACGGTTGCCGCGATCAGCTGCATCCAGGGGTTGGTGAACCAGAGGGGCCCCACCCCAACGAACATGCGCGCCATGGCGGCCCACAGTGGGAGCGTAAACAGCACCGACACGGCCAACCGCCGTTGCGCGTCCCGGGCTTCCTGGAGCCGCACATCCACGGTGGTCCCCTCATCCTGCACCGAGGCTGGCAGGCCGGCGTGATGCAACGCCCGCAGCACCCCGTCGACGTCGCCCACCCCGCGCACCCATTCGACCGTCATGGTGCCTTTGGCCGCATTGCTCTGGGCCCGAATGACGCCGTGCACGGCCCGCACCACCCGTTCCGTGCGGTCCCGCACGGGCGCCTCTTCCAGGCCTGCGATGGCGAAGACCCGGTGTTCTGCCCGCACCTGGTATCCCGCGTGGGACACCGCTCGCACCAAATCGTCCGTATCCACCTGCGCGGGGTTGAACCGGACCCGCGCTTTTTCCAAGGTGAGATTCACGTCGGCCTGGTTGACACCGGGCACCTTCTGCAAGGCCTTTTCCACGTGCAACACGCAACTTGCGCAGGTCATGCCGGCAATATCCAATTGAAGCTCCGCTGCGTCCTCTAGGGGCGCGACCGGGATCTGCACCGATTCTGCCATGTTGTGATGCCCTCCTACCGTCGAATCACTTTACGGACGACCGTGATGAGATCCTCGATACTCTCGTCACCCTCATGCTGCTCAATGGCGTCTCGTACGCACCCGTTGATGTGGGACCGCAGCAAGATGAGCGAGACTTCATCCGTGGCCGCCGTCATGGCTGCCACTTGCTGCAAAATGTCGGGACAATACCGGCCGTCCTCCACCATGCGCATAATGCCCTTGACTTGCCCTTCGATGCGCTTCAGCCGCGCCATCAAGTTCTCCTTATCGTGCTCATACTGGTACACGTTAACCGCCCCCCTACTAATACTCCCTATGTGTATTATGATGACACGGGATCGCCCGTGTCAATGGGGTACGATAAGCATGGTGGATCGCATGGCAGCCCACCGCTATACAAGAGGCCGATGCACGTTAAGCCACGCATGGTGATGCGGGTCTCGCAATCGAGGGTGACGTGCACGCGTACAATTCTGGGTGTTTGCGATCGTATCGGCTGGCGTCATGACTGCTGGTAAAGCCTCAGTCATTGTGGCAGGTGGTTTGATGAATGGGTGGCCCTGGGCGCCAAGTGACGCCCACCCCCGTCATCCAATCCGGTGAGATGTAACCCGTGATCGTCGGCTTTGACACCCCACCTTCAGTCGTCAGGGTGCTCGGTGTTCAACAGCTGGTGGACCACATCCTCAAACTCCTGTTTCGTGATGTGCCCCTGCGCATAACGTTCGCGGGCGAGGGCCAACGGGTCGGATGCCGGGCGATCGCGCCCGTCAGGCCGCGATTTGGCTAATGCGGACCGCCGCACCACCCAACCCAGCCCTACCAGCACGATCACACCCCAGAATAGGAAGGCCCATCCTCCACTCCCCCCCATCATCATGGGCATCGCTTGTTCCCTCCTCCGCTCCCGCGTCCCACAACCCACGCCATTTCGTGCTGGGAATCCCGCACGCCGTCGGCCATAGGGTATCCCGACGGGAACCGGGCTACGCTCGGGTGCGGCCTTTATCGGTATCCGGTCTGACTTCGGATCGTCTGGCAAAGCAACCTGGCCGACGACGCTCGAGCGACTCTGCCCTAGCATCCACTGTCCCGATTGTAACCGGTATCCGGTGACGTGCCGCCGGCCACCCGTCCGTCATTTGCGGGCCATTGGACCCTCGACCATTCCGACGGTCGATCCCATCCCGATCCCTGGACCTCACGGTAGCTGCCATAAACCGGTAGCGATGGGAGGGTCTTCTCCCATCGCTGTAGACTGATCCGCACGCACGACTAACTCCGATTGACCTGTCGGGCCACGCAATAAAGCGTGGCCCGACTGACCTGGGTCATCGCGCAAATATCGTTGACCGTGAGATGATTGGTGTCTCGGGCGGCCAAGAGTTCCAACGCATGGGCTAGCCCTTTGTGATGCACGGTGTAGGTCCGGGGCCGTCCCTGGTAGACGCCCCGCGCTTTGGCCGCGGCAATGCCTTCGATCTGGCGTTCCTTGATCAGATCGGCCTCAAATTCGGCAATTCCGGCCAACACTGTAATCAGGAGCTTGCCAATGGCGGTGGACGTATCCACCACGTCCCCGCCCATATTCAGCACAACGAGCGACACGCCCCGCTCAGCCAACGTAGCCATGGTATTGAGGGCATCTTGGGTGCTGCGGGCAAAGCGGTCGAGTTTGGTGACCACCACGGTGTCGCCGGTTGTGACCTGAGCGAGGAGCGCCGAAAATTGGGCGCGATGTTTGAGGGATCGCCCGGACAACTTTTCATGGAATATTTTCTGGCAACCGTATGCGGTTAATTGCGCGACCTGCGTGTCCAGATTTTGGGTGGTCGAGCTCACCCGGGCATAGCCATAAATCATGGGGTTGTCGCTCCCGTTCCGGTATGATTAATGAGACAAGCATACGATACGTCGAAAACGGCGACAACCCGTGCCTTGGAAGGTGTCTCAAAGGGGTGTACCCATGTGAGACACGCACGCGATGTCTCGCGGAAGGAGGGATTCCCACGCCGGTCAATTTCCTCACCGAGGAGCAGGCGGCGCAATACGGCCGGTATGCCGGCGACCCGTC
>JAJZZA010000063.1 GCA_021797825.1 Bacillota bacterium
AGCTAATCGCCGGGAAAAAGAACGCCAGCCGGAAAAATCCTCTGGCCGGCAGTTGACGGTTTAAGATCGCGGCCAGACCGAGAGCGATGGCGGTTTGGGTGGGCACGACGATGAGGGCGAAGGCCAAGGTGTTGCGCACCGCGATCCAAAAGAGCGGGAGGGTGAGCACCTGGACAAAATTGGTCCAGCCCACAAAATGCATGGTGTTTAAAAGGGTCCACGAGTAGAAGCTCAGGTAAAAAGCATAGAGCGCGGGGCCGAGGGTAAATACGGCCAGGCCGAGAATGACCGGAGTCGTAAAGAGATAACCGGCAAGATTTTCGGAGGCGCGATTTTGGGACTTGATCCCGGCGCCGCCGCGGCGGGGGGTTAGGAAGCGAACATTCCTAACCCCGTCGCGGGATGTTTCCCGGGCGGCCATGCTTAACCTCCTGCCTGGAGAATCGAGGTCCCGTCCTGCTGCAGGATTTGCAGCGCTTTCGCCGGAGTCTCCTTGCCCATAATGGCCAAGGTGGTCTGGTTGGTTAAGGTGGTGCTGGAGTACTGCGAGAATCCGGCCGGGAAGGTCCAGGCCACCGAGATCGGCAGCTCTTGCAGCAATGGGGTCAGCACCGGGTGCTGCTGGTAGTACGGCAGGCTGGTTAAGGATTTGCGGGTGGGCAGCGCCAATCCCAGATTCATCCACTTGGTCATCCCGGTTTGGCTGGTCAAGTAGCGAATCAAATCCCACGACGCGTTGGGATGTTGCGAGTCTTTGGTAATGCCGTAAGCCACCGGGAACACCAGGGTCTCGGCATTGGCGGGACCTTGGGGCAGTTTCGCGATGGCGAACGGAGTCTTGGGATAGGTCTGTTCAAGAAATGGAACGGCCCAGTTGCCGGAGAGGGTCATGGCGGCGCGGCCCATGCCGAACGCTTGACCGCCCCAGCCCGCGCCCACGGTAGCCGGCAGCGCGGCATATCCCTTACGGTACAAATTCACGAAGAACGAAAAGCCGTTTAAGGCCTGCGGCGTGTTAAGCGTCATTTGGGTCATATTCGAGTTCATGATGCTGCCGCCGGCTTGATAGATGAACGGGGCCCAGCGCGGTTCTTGCGCGGAGTTGACCAGTCCATAGCGGTGTTGCGCGGGGTTAGTCAGCAACTTGGCGTCTTGCTGCAACTGGGCCCACGTCGTCGGCGGACTGGTGATACCGGCGGCTTTGAACATGGCGGGGTTGTAAAACAAGGCGAGCGGCGACTGATCTTTGGGAATGCCGTAGATTTGGCCGTTGCTTTCAAACAGGGAGAGGGCACTCGGGTAGAAATCTTGAATGGGGAAATGCGATTTTTTGATATAGGGAGTCAGCGAGACCAGGTCGCCGTTTTTCATAAAAGAACTCGACTCGCCGCCGTTGTTGACGTAGATGACGTCGGCGGCGTCGCCGGCGACAAACCGGGTCTTCATGATGGCTCCGTAGTTTCCGCTAATGGGCCGGTATTTCACGTGGATCCAGGGGTACTGTTTTTCAAAGTAGCCCAGTTCTTTTTGCATCAAAGTGGCTTCAACCGGTGACGATGTCCAACCCGACAGGGTAATGGTGACCGGTTGGTGGCTCGAACTCGAGGTGGCGGCAGGCGTTGCGCTGCTGCCGCAACCAGCCAGCGAGGCGGTTAAAACGAAGGCCGCACCGGCTACACCAATTCGGGCGCGGGTTTTTAATGGGTTCATCATAGTTCCTCCTTATCTTCGAGCGCAATCTTTTGACAGGTGACTTCTTCTACGGTCCATCCTTCGGGGAGGGGACTGACGTTGACGGACGCGCCATCGGTCCAAATGGTGACCGGGCGGTTGCCGACCATAATGTCGGAAACCTGGAGCCACCCGAGATGGCTGGGGACTGCAGGGTTTAGCGTAACCACCCGCCGAATGCTGTCGACGCGCAGCCCGAGCAACGCGGTGGCGACTAATAACGGCGCCCCCGCTGCCCACGCTTGGGGCGCGCAAGCCCGGGAATACGGGATGGGAGGGCCGACTCGGCGAGGCTCTCCGGAAAATAGTTCCGGCAGCCGTTGATACGGGAAGTACTGCGCGGCGGCCATGAGCCCCTCCGCCAGCGCTACCGCAGTACGGGGAGCGTTGACGCCGAGCAGGCCATCGATAATCAAACTGGTATCATGCGGCCATACGCTGCCGCGATGGTAGGAATAAGGATCGTAGCCCGGTTCGCTGGCCGCCAGGGTGCGGACGCCCCATCCGGAGAACAATTCCGGTTTTCCTAGCCAGTCGACCACGGCGGCAATGCGGTGTTGGGGGATGATCCTAGTCCACAGGCATTGCCCGGGATCAGAGCTCAGCACATCCAAAGGACGTCCGGTTCCATCCAAAGCCATCGCATAATACTGGGTTTGGGGCATCCAGAAATACCGGTCGAACCGTTCTTGCAGCTCAAGCGCTTCGCCTAACAGGCGGTCGGCGACGACCTGCTGGTCAAGGTGCCGATACACCCGCGACATGGCCATTTTGGCCGCGTAGACGTAACCTTGCACTTCGGCGACGGCCAATGGCGGGGTGGCAGCGCGTCCATCATGGAAAATCATCGAGTCGTCGGAATCTTTCCACGACTGTACTTGCAGACCTTTGCCGTTATGGGGTACGAAGGTGTACAAGCCCCGCGCGTCCATTCCCGCTTCATCCAACCAGGTCAGCGCCAACTCGGCCACCGGCAGGAGATCGCGCAAAAGCGTTTCGTCTCCGGTGCGTTCCCAAGTTTCGGCCAATAACCAGAGAAACAGCGGGGTCACATCGACCGATCCGTAGTATTGGCCAAAGGGGACTTCGCCAGTGGCCGCCATTTCCGACAGACGCACTTCATGCACCATTTTGCCGGGACTCTCTTCGATGGCCGGGTCCTCCCGCCGTCCCTGATAGCGGGCCAGCGTGCGGAGCGTATTGACCGCGGTCTCGGGCGATATCATCAGGCACTGATAGGCAGCGATAATGGCATCGCGACCGAAGAAGGTGGCGAACCAGGGGAGGCCCGCCATGAGGACGGGGCCGTTGCCAAAATCGGTTTTCAGCAGCTCGTAGTCTTCCCGGGCCCGCGACAGGACGGCGGACCACCCGGGATCGCCCGCCGTAATGTGCACGGCTGGCTCGGAACGGCGGGACGTTGGCGAAGGTGCGAACACCGAGGGGTTGGTCCACGACAAATTGACCTGCAGGGTTCCCGAGGGGCTGTCCGCCGCGAGGACCCAGCGGTAGATTCGGCCATCGTGTTGCTGAGCCGGCGGGTCAAGCTGCAGGGAGACCGATCGCGCTACCCCATCAAGCCCCTGATAGACGCACTGGCATCCCTCAGGTCCGGATCGGGTGTCGAGTTCCCCGCGCCGCAATCTGGGAGTTCCGCGAATTTCGAAGGTGTCGCGAAAATCCGACGCGCTTTGAATCTCCACCGACCACGATTTGGGCGCGCCATATTGTTGCCACTGCCAACGGTCTAACCACTGTCCGTCGGACAGTTGAATCTGGCGGCCGATGCGCAGGGTTGTCTGGTCTTTGGTGATGGCATAGACCAAATCCATGCTCTGACCGGTGGTGGCGACCACAGTGCCGAACAGGGGTTGGCCGTCGATCTCGGCGTGGTACTGATGGACCATTCGCATGTCGCCGCAAACGATGCCGTGAGCCTCTTCATCCATCCAGCCGTTGGGCGAAACCAGGGCAAAGCTCGTCCCCGCCTTAAGGCGGGGGTGTTCCGCGGGCACCACCGGAGTGCTGTCCGCTGAGCGCGTGGCCGTGGAGCCTCTGACCACCAACTTGGGAGTTGTGATGTGATGGCGGGGGTCCTCGTTTTGCAGTCGATGCAGCAGCAACTCGGCGATGGTGCGTCCGCTTTGGTACGCCGAATGCGACATCGTAGTGAGAGGCGGAAGACTTTGCCAGGCGGTCGGGGTGTCGTCATAACCCACCACGGAGAGTTGTTGGGGGACATGGACACCCAGGTCTTTGGCGCTTTGCAAGACGCCGCTGGCCATCACGTCGCTCGCCGCGAAGATGGCGGTCGGCCGATGGATGGAGGTCAAGAGCCGTTGCCCGGCTTGGTAGCCGGAGGCGGCCGTCAAATCTCCGGTGACGACCAGCGGTTGTAGATCGCGGCCGGCGTCGTGGAGCGCCTGCAGATACCCGTCCCGCCGGAGCCGTCCGTAAATATACTGGTCCGGAGCGGCCACGTGGGCAATATTCTGATGGCCAAGCTCAAGCAGGTGCTGCGTCGCCAATTGCCCCCCCAGGAAGTCGTCAACATCCACCCACCACACCGGATAATCGGTACGTCCAAAGAGGACAAACGGAATATTTTCGCGGTGCAAGATGGCCACCCGCGGGTCGTCCGCCTGCGCCTCGATCAAGATGACGCCGTCGATCCGACGGGAATCTATCGCGGCCAACAGGGCTTCGCCGGTTTGCTGGAGGTCGGACTCGGGTGCGAGCAGCACCAGGTGGTAATGGGTGGTTTGGTAGAACTCGGTTATTCCAGCCAGAAACAAAGAGAACCAGGGGTCCGCGCTGGTGGTCGCGGCCGGCAGCAAGAGGCCCACCGCGTTGGCGCGTTGCAGAGCAAGCCCACGGCCCATGGCACTCGGTTGATAGCCGAGCCGCCGGGCTTCTTGGCGAACCCGGGCGGATGTTGCTTCGGAGATATTTCCGCGCTCGTTAAAGACATACGACACGGTAGCAATGGAGACCCCTGCCGCTGCTGCGACATCCTCAATGCGGGGACGTCGATCAGAACGTTTCACAGGCAATCCCTCCTTAAGCGCTTAACTGAAGCGCTTAAATTATTCGCCGTGCGTTGTCAGATTCCTGCAGGAGATTCGAAGTTTTTCGAGAAATTTCATTATTGATACCAGAAGAGGGTGGTGGGCTATGGAATCGGTGTTGTGGGCCAACGGTTTGGACAGTATTTTGTGGGATTCGGACGGGACCATCGCGTGGTATCGCCAGGGCTGGTACTGGCCGGAGCCGCAACTGCCCCGCCCGGCCGTGAGCCGTTGGCCCCGGGACCGGGATTTTGCCTTCGATCCTCGGGTTCGCTGGGCGGAACTGCTCCCGTTGCTCCGCATTCGCATAACCGGCGCGCCGGCGGTAAGGGAGTGGGACCCGTTGACCCAGACGGCGCGTTGGGCATCTGGATGGGCACGGCAGGACTGGCGGAGCGGAACCTGGGAACTGGCCAGCGACGAGGCTGATTGCTTGGAATTCTCCTTCGCCTTCGATCCGGAGATTCCGCGGGACTGGGTGAGCCGCAGTCCCGACGGGAATCGGCTGACGTGGTCCGTGCCGGGGCTTCCGGTGTTGAGCGTTGTGCTCGAGCAGGGCAAAACAGGTGCCGGAACAACCAGTCTTCGCGTCCGATTGGTCTCCAGCGGCCACAACATCGTTGGGCCCGGTCCCGGCCTGCCGGCGGCCCCGGGAGAACCCGCTTGCTGGGTCGACTGGCCGTCTCCGGGACTAAAGCGCTTGCACGCCAACGCGCCATACCGTCTCGGCGGAGCGCAGGATCGCGGCACCGGCGCGTTGACGCCGGGTCTTAGCCCCCAGACGTGGAGCGGGCATGTGTTTTGGGATGCCTGGTACATCGCCCGGGCTTTGGAAGGATTGAACATGATCGAGCGGTTGCTGGCCAGCGCCCGGTTTTTTTCACAACCGGGTCCGTGGCCGGAATATGCCCGAGAAGAGGGCCGGCCCGGCTGGCGCTGGCCCTGGGAAATGACGCCCGATGGGCGAGAAGCGTTCGGGGCGTACGGGCATTTGCGCCGGGAAATTCACAACCAGTCGGCTGTCGTGGCTTTGCTCGATCGCGCCTTGGCGTATGCCAACGACGAGGCGGCGCATGGCGCGATTTTGCATGCCATGCAGGAGGGCACCCGATACTTGGTAAGTTGGGTCGCCGAGGATGAGGCCGGGCTGACGATGCCGGGGGTCATCGGGGTCGATGAGGATCCCGCTTATCCCTGGGCGGATCCGGCGACCATGGCGGGGACGGCCGACGCCATTAGGCGTCTGCGGCGGCGAGGGGTGGCGGTGCCTTCGCCATGGGATGCGATTGAGCGGGGATTGCGGCGGGAAGTCCGTGACGCGTTGCACCGCATCGCAACCAGCCCTCCGCCGCGGCTTTCGATTGCTCCGCTGCTTTGCCTCGATCTGTACCCGGTGTGGGATCCGGCAGCGCCCGCCGCCCGGCAAATCGTCGATAATTTCATTGCCTGTCAGGGAGATGTCTTCATGCTGGGGCATGGGGTGTCGCCGGGCGGATTTCCGTGGACGGTCGGCATGGTCGCGCGACTGCGGGCGCTGGCGGGCTTGGGCGAAGACGCACTGGACCAGCTGCGTTCGCTCGACGATTGGGTCGATGGGCAAGGCGATTTGAGTGAAACCATAATCGGTGTCAACCGGCAAACGGCGTCCCATTTTGCGACGGCCACCGCTTCCGCGGTGATGGCGATGCATACGTTGTTGGGTTGGATGACGAACTCCGGCGAACTGCATTTGTTAGAAGCCTGGCCGCGCGATCTAGCCATTCCGGCCTGGCGAGGGGTGCGGATCGGACCCTTTGTCACCGAGTGCGATGGCCAAAGCATTATCCTGACCGCCGCGCCCAACGGGACCCCGCCCTTGATTACGGTGGTGTCTGGAGTAAAACGGCCCTTGCCGCAGTGCGCCGCCGGGGAGTCGATTCCGCTTGCCGTTGTGGTATCCTGACAACGGGTCCGTCGGGCTAAATCACCCGCACCGGTCTTAATGCTCCCGGCACAGTCAGGGCATGCGCCGGTCTTTCGCGCCGAGATGCGCAGAGGGCGCACGGTCCTTTGTTCGCGCGCCGGATGCCGGCCGGCACCGAGACAGGCGGCATGCGGCCGCGCGTCTGCCCATTTCGCAACGAGCTGGGAAGGGTGCACGGATGCCCTCCCTCCAACTCGAGATGCTCTGTTGGCGGGCGGCGTGAGCCCCGGCAGGCGCGTTAGCCATCTGTTGAGGTGGATGCTGGCACCCCCAGCCCGCAGTCGACGAGCAATTCGGGCGTGCTTGGGCCGGACCGGAAATCCCCGGCGCGACCCCGACCCTCTGGGCAGACCGCGCTGGCCAAGGCTGGGCTTACCGGCTCACGGCATCAATTTGGCCCGGTCATGGCTAAGCGGGCTGAGTTGCGTCCGCTCAGCTCCTAGCTGGTTAGCGGACGGCTCAGCCAATTCAGGTTAGGCGCGGAGAACATGCGATGCGCGATCGTTTATGAGGAGACTATAGTGAGAGGAGCCCACAAATCGTTGATGCGCCGTGACTGCACTGCACATCAGTTCCCATAACAAGCCAGCCTGGCTGCGGGCATGGGATGCTTCCGCAGAGCCATTGCGGGCCGTTTTCGCATGCAGCAGGAACAAAATCCGGTCTTCGAGTTCAAGACACGGCAGGCAACAACGGAATGCATGGGCGCTGACGTATAGTCGACTCGATGGCGTCAGCTACCGGGATGTTTGGCATGGTTGTTGCACGGCAGCCGGGGACTCACCAGGGACTCCACAGTTGGTCAGGTTCCATTTGTCCGTTCCGGGCGGGAAATGGCCGATGGTGAGATGGCGCCCGTACCATCCGCGAATTTCTGCAACTCTAGTTTGAAGAGGTCCACGCGGTGCCATTACTCCACCCCCGTTGGGGATCATCAAGAATTCCGTCGCGTTCGAGGGAGCGCCCCATGCAGAGTCACCACTTCCGGATACTGGCCGCAATCCGGTAGCCATCGGATATCCCCCAAAGCCCGCGTCTTTTGTGGATTCCAGCGGCCCCAGCATCGGGGTGGACCCTTACCTGAGATTCTGGAAATCTGCGTGCCGGCGGTTCGATTCCGCCCTGCGGAACCAGATTGTTCCATCTACGCTTGGATTGCAGGGTGCGTGCATTGCGTGGGGCCCTCGGTGAGTACCGGCGTTACCACGAGGGAGAAATCAGAGGTCTGCTGAAATGGTCTCAAGGTGGCGTAGCAACGCCCATGAAGAATTCCATGGTGACGAACTTCCCAAGACGTTCGATAAGGTGCAGGTGGGGCGTCACAGCACAATCATCCCGAGCGGCCTTAGGCCACGACGCAGTGGTTGCGTTGCGAAGCGTCTACGCTGGCAATGAACTGCTGCATATCGAACGGTACGCGCAGTGGGGTGAGAGGGCGCGGGTTAATCACCCGCCCTTCTCGATTCCCATTTGTTTCGGCCTTTTCTGCTATGCTGGCAAGACCACCATGCATGCCGAGTGACGCAGGGGACTAGCCGATGACCCGGATTGACCGGTGTTTTAACAGGCCACTGTGCGCCAGGCGGTAGTGAAAGGACTGACAGACAATATGACAACCGACCTATCGGTCATGCTCATCCGGCATGGAGAAAGCGAAGCCAATCGTCGCAACGTACTGGTGTCCTATTCCGGTGATCCCGGACTTACCAATACCGGTTGGAACGAAGCACGACAGTTGGCCAGCGAATGGATGGAAGAGTCCATTACCGCCGTCTACTCGAGCCCCTTGCTGCGCGCCCGCCAAACCGCCGCCGCCTTTGCCGAGGGGCGGCCGGAACTGGCCGTGCAGATTGATCAGCGCCTGCATGAAATCGGTCTGGGCAATTGGGATGGACGGGCGATTCCCGAGATCGAGAAAACCGACGGGGAACATTATCAGTTGTGGAAGGCGGATCCGGAAACCGGAATCCCTGACGGCGGGGAACCGCTGAGCGCGGTGGGGGCGAGGGTGGCCAGTTTCTTGGCGGACATGCAAGCTCGTTACGCGGCGGGCCTGGTTATTGCGGTCAGTCACGCCGATTGTTTGAAGGCGGCTTGCCTGCAAGCTTTAGATGCCCCCTGGACCGCGGCGCAATGGCTTCATTTGACCAACGCCTCCGGCATTTATCTGGCGTGGAGGAAAAGTCGTTGGCAGGTGATGATCTACCCTCCTTCCCCGCTGGGGAGACTCGGGCGTTAGCTCGCCCGCGGATGAGGATTGCCGGAGATTGGCAGATGCTGGTTCCCGGTTGCAGGGCGGTTCCCCCGGGTTAGGGTGAGCGGCGTCTTAACTGTCCCCGGGAGACCGGCATCCCGGGTGCCGGTCTCGGTGCCGTGAGCGATGCCGACGGCACGGGCAGTGACTCCCCGGTTCCGGGCGGATGGCTCTCGGCGGAGATCGTGGACGCCGGCGATGACCTCGTCGATCTCTTCACCCAACAGGACTTTTTTTCGCGGACGATCATGATTGGATCGATGGCTCCGAATTTGCTGGCCGAGGCCAAGGCTCCAAAACAGCCCGGCCCACTTCCCTAGGCTTGGGCCTGGTCTGTACGGTCTGCCTGGGCAGTGAGCCCGGGTCGGTAGCCGCCATCGGGCCATCCCTTGGGTTCCGGCAACAAGGATGATGCTTAGGTGAGGATTTCGGGAATCGTAGAGGAAGACGATAAGGCTCCGAGCCCTCCGATGCGCATCGCCATGGTAACGTCGAAAATCCGATCCGGCTGGAAAGGTGGCAGCACATCAATGAAACTCAAATGGTGGCTCTTCGGGCATCCCATCAAGAGCCGGGACATTGCGAGTTTAAAGGTGGGAGTGTGGAAAGGCTTGTCGGTCCTGTCGCCCGATGCGCTTTCGTCGGTAGCCTATGGATCGCAGGAAATCTTGATCGTGCTGGCAACGGCGGGGATCGGGGCGCTTTGGTACTCCCTTCCGATTTCCGCCGTGATTGTGTTCTTGTTACTGTTCCTGGTCATTAGCTATCGTCAGATCATCCAATCCTACCCCGGGGGAGGCGGGGCCTACGTCATCGGACGCGAGACGTTTGGCGACACCGCCAGCCTTTTAGCCGGATCCGCGTTGCTAATCGATTACACGCTGACGGTGTCGGTCAGCGTGACCGCCGGGGTGTCGGCCTTGGCGTCGGCGTTTCCGGGACTGGCACCTTATCAAGTGGTGCTCTCGGTCGCGATGGTGGCGGTGTTGATGGGCGTAAACTTAAGAGGGGTGCGAGAAGCGGCGGCGTTGGTCGGCCCTCCGACCTACCTGTTTATCGTCATGATTTTAGGCATGGTGGGCGTCGGATTGTTCCAGGCCCATGCCGGGGCGCCGCGCGTTGCGGACTATTGGCGGCCGCCTGTGGTGCGCTCGCTCGGAGTATTGATCATCTTGCGCGCGTTCAGTTCGGGATCGTCCGCTTTGACCGGCGTGGAGGCGATCTCCAATGGCGTGCCGCTATTCCAAGAGCCGGCAGACCGCCGGGCGCGCCGGGCTTTGGTTCTGCTGGGGCTCTTTCTCGGATCCATGTTCATTGGCACGTCGATCATTGCCTATCGCTATGGAATCGTGCCCAATGCGCACATGATGGTGCTGCAGCAACTGGCCCAGGCTATCTTTGGGAAGGGCATTTTCTTTTATGGGCTGGCCGTGGTGACCATGGCCATCCTGACCATTGCCGCCAATACCAGTTTCGCCGGGTTTCCCCAGTTGGCCAGCATCATGGCCCATGATCAATGGATGCCGCGCATGTTTATGGCCCGGGGGGACCGCTGGGTGTATCAGAATGGGATTATTGTGCTCGGGGTGGTCGCCAGTCTGTTGATTATCGTCTTTGGGGGCAACACCAACCGGCTGATTCCGCTCTACGCGATCGGGGTCTATATGAGTTTTACCGTGGCCATGCTGAGCCTGGTAAAAAAACATCTGGGAGAACCCCGACCTCATGGGCGTCAGACGTTCGCCATTTTAGTCGGATTGATTGGTGCCCTGTTGACGGCGACGGTGGTGGCGATTTCTATCGTCACCAAGTTTGCAGAAGGGGCCTGGATTGTGGTGCTGGCGATTCCGCTCCTGATTTGGTCGTTTCACCGTGTCAAACGCCACTATCAGAAGGTTTCCGCAACGTTGCGGGTCGCCGACCAGCCGGCAACCCTGACACCCCACCCGCTGGTCGTGGTGGTGCCCATTCGACGAGTCAACCGCATGTCCCAAGACACCCTCGAGTATGCCCTTTCCATCTCTGCCGAGGTGGTGGCGGTCACGGTGGTCTTTTCGAAAGAAGAAGAAAGTCTGCGGCGTGAGGAATGGAAGGTCTGGGACCCGGACCCGCGGGTTAAGTTGGTGGTTCTCGTCTCGCAATATCGCTCGGTCCTGCGTCCTTTGCTGCATTTCATCGACCATCTGACGCGGAACGAGGCCTCGGACAAGCGGGTGATGGTATTGATTGCCGAGTTGGTCGTGGAACACTTTTGGCAAAACCTGCTGCACAACCAGATGGGGGTGACCCTGGAGGCGTCGTTGGTGTTTCGCAAAAATGTGGTGGTGGCCATGGTTCCCTATCGCATGGCGCCGATGAAATAGGTACGGACGGCACATCGAACGCGAACCCAGCGATACGCACCGTAGAAGACTTGGCTCATTTGCGCGCCCGCCGGTTGGGATTGTGCAAAGACGCTGTTGCCCGGATGGTGTCACATCCCGGAGCGCGACCAGTGCGAACGGGCGACGATTGCGCGTGCCGCCGGAAATGTCCTTCGACGGGCCACGCAACACCGCGCGGTTTGGTTGCGAGGGGGTTGCCAGTTGGGGGAAGGTCGCCACTTTCGGCGATGACCCCGACTCTTTCGCGAGGCGACCCAAGCAAGCGGCCTGGTGCGGGAGGTTACGTGTTCCACGCGTTGGTCCCTTAAAGGCCGAGTCGCCCAGTTATCGTTAGGGCGACTCGGTCCGACCAGGGGGATCGCCTGTTTGACAGTCAACTAATGGTGAAAAGGCTTCGCCGCGCGCACCGCGTGCGGGAAGGGTCCTTGCAGACTTTCCAGGTAAGCCACCGAACGGGTGAAGTCATCGAGAAAGAGATGGGCCAGATCCATCGAAAAGCTGTTTCGCACTACCACGCGCATGATGGTGATGTCGTCCATCACCGGGGGAAGCGGGTAAGCTGGCACTTGCCAACCGCGTTCCCGCAGCAAATGGGACAGATCGTGCAAATCCCATTTGTCACTGGCTCCAGGCTTAAGCCGCCAGGCAAAGACCGGGAGGTCGGAGCCATCGGTCAGCAGTTCGAACATTTCCATGGCGCCAATGTTATGTGCGAGGAAGTGCGCAACATCTTGGCAGGTCTTCTGCACGGTATAGTAGCCTTGCTTGCCTAACCGCAGGAAGTTGTAATACTGGAGCAGGACTTGCGCTCCCGGACGCGAGAAATTTAGGGCAAACGTGGGCATGTTGCCGCCCAAGTAGGACACCTCAAAGATGAGTTCTTCAGGCACGTTTTCTTTTTGCCGCCAGACGACCCAGCCGAGTCCGGGGAAGACCAAACCATATTTGTGACCCGACGTGTTGATGGAGTGGATGCGCGGCAACCGAAAATCCCACACCAGCTCGGGTTGCAGGAACGGGGCGATGAATCCGCCCGACGCCGCGTCCACGTGAATGGGGATGTTGAGCCCAGTGCGGTTCTCTAATTCGTCCAGAGCTTTGGCAATGGCTGCCACCGGTTCGTATACCCCGGTGTAGGTGACGCCCAATACCGGGACCACCCCAATGGTGTTTTCGTCCACGGCCTCCAAAACCCCTTCGGGGGTGAGATGCGGTTTGTCCGGGGTTACATTGACGTAACGGGGTTCCACTTCAAAGTAATTGGCGAACTTTTCCCATACCACTTGCACCGCCGAGCTAAAGACAATGTTGGGTCGGTCAATGGAGAGTCCCTGTTGCTTTCTGGCTTGCTGCCAACGCCGTTTGAGAACTAAACCGCCCAACATGCAGGCCTCGGAGGATCCCGTCGTCGATACGCCGATGCTGTCGTGGGGATTGGGGGCGTGCCAAAGGTCCGCCATAATATGGATGCAGCGGTCTTCGATGGCAGCGGTTTGCGGATATTCATCCTTATCAATCATGTTTTTGTCGGCGGCTTCGGCATAGAGCATCTGGGCCTGGGGTTCCATCCAAGTGCCGACAAAAGTCGCCAAATTGAGGCGGGCGTTACCGTCCAAGGCCAGTTCGTCGTGCACAATTTGATAGGCGGTTTCCGGCAACAGCCCATGGGGGGGCAGTTGGAAGCGCGGCACCGCGTCTTCTCCGTTGCGCGAAAAAAGCGGGTTGATGCTGATTTCATTCCGCATCACCTGGTGCTGCCGGTGTTTTCGCCACTTTGACATCGGATCATCTCCTTTAGCGAAGGTGGAATCAGAGTTTCACAGCATTCCCAAGGGATCGTGGTTCCAAGGACAAGGGTACCATAAAGCGCGACGCTCCCTCTCCTGCAATGAGGCCTGGTTTCCGCCCGCCGGCGTGCGTTTGGCCGATTTCCTGCGGGGGCCGCCACCATGGATTCGCCCAAGGCGAGCGAATCCATGGTGGCCAAACCCACACGTTCGCGACAGCCCACCAACACGCAGCGCTGGCCTCGCCCTACCGGTCTTTGCGGATTCTGCTGATGGTCGTGCGCGGGATGGACCGGCGGCTCTCCGCTCAGCGCCAGTGAAAGCACCATGCCAGCCGTTTCTGGTTTGACGGGAGCCTTGATGGCCTGCACCCCTTCTGGATTCCCCACCAAGCGGGCAGCGGGGCTCTGCGGCCAATCGAGGACCGGGCGCGCGCGGCGGACATTGCGCACGCATAAGCCGGCAAGCGGATGGCGTCCCGCCGCGGCGCCTGGGTGAGTCGGCGGCAGTACCGGGAATTTGCTTGCACGCGTGTCTAGCGCGGGAATTTCCCCATCACCAGGTTAGGCCGGCGCCTTTCCAACCGGCTTGCGCGGCCCCGACGCGTCAACTGTGGACCCAAGCCCACGATGTCGAAACGGCAGGCAAGGTCTGCGCGGAAGTGGTTCCACGGTTCCTGGCTGAAAAATTAGGGCTTATCGCTGCATACTCGCTGGCGCCTTCAACCCTATCCCTTCTGCCCAGGCGAATACGTCTCACCCGGGTTAGGAGTCGGCATTGGGAAGGTTCCAGTGCTCAGCCAAGAAGCGGTCGCGACCGGAATTTTTCCGGTAGGCAAGGTAGTGTTCCGGATTTTTTTGATAAAACCCCTGGTGGTAATCCTCCGCCGCAAAAAAGGCTCCGGCTGGCAGGATGGGGGTCTCAATCGGACGGGAAAACCGCCTGCTCTGGGCAAGACGGGATTTTGAGGCCTCAGCCTCGCGCCGTTGTTCGGGGGTATGATAATAAATAGCCGCCGCATACGAAGAACCCCGGTCATAGAATTGCCCCGTGGCATCCGTAGGGTCAATCTGACGCCAGAAAATCTCCAGCAGTTGCCGGTAGCTAATGCCATCTGGGTCAAAAGTGATTTGAACCGCTTCGGCGTGCCCGGTTTGACCAGTACAGACCGCTTGATAGGTGGGATTCGGGGTTTGACCGCCGGTGTAGCCCGACACCACCCGGAGTACCCCCGGTTGTTGATCAAACGGCTTCACCATGCACCAAAAACATCCCCCGGCAAAGGTGGCCAGCTCGGTATGAACTTGCAGGTCGCCCATGTTGTCCTCCTGATAATGCTTACGATTTTTATGATTGTAATGGTCCCCATCGAAAAAAGCTAGCGGTGAGCTGCTTCACCCCCGTCTCATTCAGAGATTCGGACGGTGCGGATGGCCCGGGCCAAGAAACCAAACATTGGTCGGAAAGGCGCATGCCCCCATAGGTGTGAGAGCCTTGACAAGATCGCCTCTTCCCATTACAGTGAGGTTATCCCACCCCGGGTGGGGAGGAGGGCAACCGATGCAGAAGGATCTTAAGCAACAAACGGCGCTTCGGTTAAAGGTGGCCGCAGGCCATCTTAACAGCGTTAGGGGAATGGTGGATAACGACGTCTACTGCGTCAACATCATGAAACAGGTGTCCGCAGTTCAGGCAAGCTTGGAACAAGTGCAACGCCTGCTGTTGAAAAACCATTTGTTGACCTGTGTGTCGGATGCGGTGCAGCGTGGGTTTGGTGAGGAAATTATTGCGGAATTGATGGAAGCCATGAAGTACATGCCGTTTTCCACCGGAGACGCGATCTCGCACGATGCGCCCCTCCACGCCTTGGTGCAGGCTCCATCCTGCGGATGTCACGGATCCCCGGGCGACCATGCCGCTGGCGATGTCAAGGGTTCCGGTTAGCTGTTGGATGGGGATGCTCTGTCGGCACTGCCGGTCTGTACCGTCGCGAAAAAGTTTGCGGTGAATATGGCCTGTCAGCGTGAATCGCGCAGACAGGCATTTCGAGTTGTGCCCTGCCTGAGTGGTAAAAGCCATCGTTCGGGCGCAAGCTAGGGATGGGAAAGAAGGTTGACAAATATGACCGCAGACGAATCCCGGGCGGTGGCCCAACCAGCCGCGGTCACGCTGGACATCGGGGGCATGACCTGCGCAACCTGCGCCCTCAGCATCGAAAAAGCCTTGAACCACAAGAGCGGGGTCGAGTTGGCCCAAGTAAATCTTGCGCTGGAGCGGGCTGATATCCGCTTCGATCCCGAACGGGTCGTGTTGCCGGAGCTGATGGCGGCCGTGACCCAGCTGGGGTATACCGTGCGGCAAGACAGCGCCGTGTTTTTGGTAGGCGGGCTGGACGAAGAGCCGTTGCGCGAGCGGGCCGAGGCGGCGGCGCGCAAGGTGCCCGGAGTAACCAGTGTCCGCGCCAATGTGTCAGCGGGGTCAATGACGGTGCAATGGGTGCGCGGCGTGGGCCATGGGAACACCGTGCAGCGAGCGCTGGCGCAGGCTGGGTTTGACGTGCAAGTGGCGTCAGCGCGGGAACGGACGAATCCGCGGGATGCCGAATTGGCCCAAGACCGCCGCAACTTTTGGGTGGCTTTGGTATTTTCTCTTCCAGTCTGGGCTGCCATGGTGCGGGAAATTTGGTCCGCCGGACCAGCCTGGCTGGCCATCCCCTGGGTTATGGCGGTTAGCGCCAGTGTTGTGCAGTGGGGGCCGGGACGGGGATTTGCTCGCCGTGCGTGGATGAATCTTCGCCACCGCAATGCGAACATGGATGTGCTGGTAGCTTTGGGCACTCTGGCGGCGTGGACGCTATCAATGTATGACTGGGTGGCGGGCGGTCCCCTCTATTTTGATTCGTCAGCCACGGTCATCACCCTTATTATTCTGGGAAAATATTTTGAAGCGGTGGCTAAAGGTCGAACCGGCGCCGCCCTGCAGGAACTGCTGGCGCTGCAACCGGCCCAAGCCCTGAAGCGGGGCGATGACGGGTGGCAGGCGGTATCCGTTGACGCTGTTGGGGTGGGGGACATCGTGCAGGTTCTTGCCGGCGACAGGATTCCCGTCGACGGGACGGTCATTGAGGGAATGGGATCCGTCGACGAATCGATGTTGACGGGGGAGCCCTTGCCGCAAGAAAAACAAATCGGCAGTACTGTCGCTGCCGGCACGATCAATGGAGCGGCGACGCTGGTGGTAAAGGTGACGCAAACCGGGGACGATACCGCACTGGCACGGATCGTGCGCGCGGTCGAGGAGGCGCAAGCCAGCAAGGCGCCCGTGCAGCGGTTTGCTGATCGGGTGGCCAACGTGTTTGTGCCGGTAGTGATCAGCATCGCGACTTTGACGGGGATTGCCTGGGGGCTGGCGACCGGCGATTGGCGCCAAGCCATTCTCGATGCGGTGGCCGTATTGGTTGTGGCGTGTCCGTGCGCACTCGGACTGGCCACCCCGACCGCCGTCATGGTTGGCACCGGGGTCGGCGCGAAGCGCGGGATTTTGTTCCGGAGTGGAGAAGCCCTCGAAAAAGTGGGAGGGATGAGTTGGATCGCCTTTGATAAGACGGGAACTTTGACAGCGGCCCGGCCCACGGTAGAGGCTCTTGCCACCGCCCCCGGCATACCGGAGGTGAGGATGCTGGGTTGGGTCGCGGCACTCGAACGCGAGTCGACCCATCCGCTGGCGCGTGCGGTTCTTTCCGCGGCGGCGGAACGGGGGGCGATCATGCCCGAGGCCCAAGGCGTCTATACCGAACCGGGCCAAGGCCTGGCAGGAACCATCGGCGGTCAAGAGGTGTTGGCGGGGAACGCAGCTCTCATGCAGACGTACGGCGTGGCTATGCCGGATGACCTGGATAAGACCTGGGAGGCGTGGCAGGATGGCGGCGCGACGGTGGTGTGGGTGGCTCAAAACCATCGCTGGGCGGGGACCTTGGCCATCGCCGATCGGATTCGGGATGACGCTCCCCGATTGGTGGCGGAATTGCATCGGCGGGGGATGCGGATCGCGATGTTAACCGGAGATCAGCCGCGAACGGCCCAAGCCGTCGCTCGACAGCTAGGCATAGACCGCGTGTTTGCAGGACTCTTGCCTGAAGACAAGGCGCGCGTAATCCGTGACCTGCAAACCACCGGCGATAAGGTGCTGATGGTGGGAGATGGCATCAATGACGCGCCCGCCCTGGTGGCTGCGGATCTCGGCCTGGCGGTCGGTACCGGTACGGACGTGGCGATTGAGGCGGCAGACATTGCACTGATGGCTCCGGAAATTTCCGGGGTGTTGCAGGCCCTGGTGGTAGGACGGAAAACCCTCGGGAAAATTCGACAGAACCTGTTTTGGGCGATGATTTATAATGTCGTCTTGATTCCGCTGGCTGCGGCAGGATTCTTGTCGCCGATGATTGCCGGGGCCGCGATGGCATTTAGTTCCGTGTCGGTGGTGACGAATTCACTCGCCCTTCGCGCCATGCGTCTTCCCGGGGAGGTTCGCGCTACCATCGGGCGGCCGGCCCGTGGGTAGGGAGAGGGCCGTGAGAGGAGGTGATACCGCGTGAAAGACGACGACAAAGATCTCTGCGCTTGTGGATCCGGCAAACCAGCTGGTTCATGCTGCCAAAAGGATGGCGCCAACGGCTGCGGCTGCGGCTGCGGCCACTCGTAATCCATGAAGAGGAGAGCCTCTGGAGATTCCCGGGGCTTTCCTCTGTTTGCGGGGCCAGGTCTTAGACGAGTGAATGCATGAACTCTCGGGCAATCGAACCACCAGTACTTCCCGTATAGCTGGCCTGCGGGTTCCGGTGGGGTTCTTGTGCGTCTTGCGACCGGTCTCCTCACGCGTCGATTCGGACCGCTCCGCCATCGCCAACGGATCCGGCCCGGGTTTGGCCGCCTGACCGTTAGCGCTGGCACGGTCACGGGCGCCTTGCACCGGCTGCACGCTTACTTCGGCGCCAATCTCCGCACATCTCCCGCTCACTGTTTGAGCTCCTTGGCCACCAGCCGTTGCCAGTGTGGCAATCCCGTGGTTTTGGCGATAGGCTGGGTCGTTCCATTGGTTGCGGCCTCGCGTCCACCCGGCGCAGCACGTATCTGGCGGCCGCCCCGCCGTCCGAAGCCGAACACCGAGAGGTGTACGCCGACTTGACTTTGGTGGGACACCCCAGCCCTTTCGGGAGGTCGTCGCCTGGAAATGGAATTGATGCGCGACGTGACCAAATGCGCGTCAACCTCGCGATCCTGGATAAACCGGAGAACTTCGGCTACGAGTCCGGGCCCGCGTTTTTGGGCCCGGTGGACGCTATTACGGGCCAACTGTCCCGTCAATGTCACGTGTTGGGTGGAGTCCGGGTAGTTCAGGTGGAGGTTCCCAATAGTGGCGAACGCGGTCGGATTCCCGTCTGGCCGCACGGGGCAGCGCGCAAAAAAGCTGATGTTGGTTCAAGGCGTACCCAGCCATTGGCGGGTGGCACGATGGGCTTGGGTACGGGTTCCGCCGTGGTCTTGCGCACCGAACAGCGGTCTGTCGGCGCAGAATTTCGACTTGGCAGGGAACACCGCTGACCGCTTTTTGAGGGAGCAGGCCTTCACGGTCCCCGCCGTTGACCTGGCCGGTTTTGGTGGAAACCTTGCGCACAATGGCCGGGGGCAGTTGGAGTCTTTGATACCGGGGCGCTGCGAGTTGGGATTTCCGTCGGCGAGGGTTGGGGGAGGCGGGTTAAAGGATGTTGAGGGAACCTCCCAATCCGCGCGGC
>JAJZZA010000064.1 GCA_021797825.1 Bacillota bacterium
CCTTGTATGATGAGGAGTTACTTCGTGGGCGACCTCAAAAACTCCTTTGCGTGCCATAGATTTCCATTATTGGTAAATGATTACTCACAATTGCTAGGTACACCCTCTCTCGGTCTCACAAAAAAAGTCCTCGAAACGTCTTCGTGGCCATGCACAAAGTGGGTATGCGGGGGGTATGCGGGATTTCTGATGGACCTCATCCCGTTAACTCGGAATGATCGGTGGATCCCAAACCGGTTATTGTGACGGATCGCAAGGGACCATCATATCCAGGCAAAACCGGATCAGGTGGGGGATAAGACAGACGAGCGAGAAAGCTTGCCTTTCGGAACGGATTGCTCCGCGAGGACATGTATTATGGTACATACATGTCAGGGGGACGCCTGTCAGCAACGCCGAGGGGCGTTGCGCGGATTGGTCTGAAATCTGCCCGCAGCACGGCAGTGGGCTCGATATGGGAATGGCCCATCCTCCCCCGGCTTATCCGAACAGGAAACCCGACGGGGAGTGTCGCATGCCGAGAAAAGCACAAGGCAGCCAGCCATCCGGCGGCGACAGCGTGTCGAGCGGAAACGAACGGTCCGAGGATAAAGGCTGATCGGCCTGAACGACAGCCCGCGGGTCTTTATTATCGGCTATGGCGCAAGCGGGTTACAAACGCCGTCTGGACGGGGGGTGGCGTTGACAACCTGACGGCGACCACCCTCATATCCCACGTCTGCGCAGCCGCCCTCAGCGGAAAGTGGCCCACGTCGTATCCGACAACCGTGGACGCTGGTTCAGGCGAGCCTACCCAGGGATGACCTAAACCGGAGCGCCGGGTGAAACCCGGCTCGGCGTCCGAGTTCTGAAAATCCGTCCGGGTTACGGAGCTCTCGTAGTCGTCCGCGACGGGGCACGCCCGTCACCTGGCGAAGGAGAGCCGTTTACGCTGCTATAAATTCTGTGAGCGTTGGTGACGGAATTCTTCCTGCCCCCGAAGCCGAGAGCGAGCTCGCGGATGTCGCTTCGTGTCTGCCAGGCGTGACTTCCCCGTCGAACCACGCCCCTTGTTTGTCCAACTCGGACGTTTCTGTTTCGTTCGTGAACTTGCTTGTCATCATGTTTGTCACCTTAGCAGGCTGGAATGTCTTCCATCCGACTTTGCGACTATGAGGCGTTACCGAACTCTACGCAAAAGTTAGCGCCTAGGGGGAGTACCCCCGCCCGTCGGAAGACGGCGTCAGGCATTATTATGCGGCTCCCGTCGAACCCGGCGCTCCCCCACGGCTCGGCCGAGCCCGCCCTGGCGCCGCCGCCTCCCTCGCTTGCAGACGCCCGCTCCCGAATTAAAGCGCGGTCCGACCCGTCACGCCGTGCCGCCACCTTGTTCTCCCTGACCCAAAACCATCTCAATCTTTTTCGCGATCTCTTGGCTTTGCTGAATGACGCTCCGCAATTTGCTCAAGTTCCCGCGAAGTTCCCGGCTCAGTTCATATTGGGCTTCAGTCAGCGCCTGGGCAGCGGTTTGAGCCGACGGCTTGTTGCCGGCCGGCGCCGACGTACTCCTGGCGGCTTGGGACCGCGTGGCCACGCGCGCGGTTTGCGATGATTTTCCATTGGGCGCTCCAGTGGGGGGGGATGCGGCCTGGCGGTTCGGGGCGGACGCGCCCGCCGCGGCCCCTCCCGACGGCCCCGTCTGGGCCGCGGACGCGTTCTCACCGGACGCCGGTTTAATTTGAGCTGCGGATTGGCGTTTTGACCGGCGATGGCCGCCAGTGGAGCCCGGCCGGGCGTTTTGCAGGTGTTGGACTTCCTCGCGAACGATGTTCCGCAGCGAGGGGTTTTGGCCGGCAGTCCCGGTTTCTCCCTGGCCCTCCCCGTCCTGGTGGATATGCGCCAATTCCTGACGGATAAGCTCTCGGATCGACTGTGCATCCCGACTCTGGTTGCTGCCCATGGTTTCCTCCCGCCTTTGCGATTCGGCAGTAGTATGCACGGGGCGGACCCGCCTTATGAGTTGAGCGAGGTCAAATCGTGGAGGGCCTGCGCCAGCGTGTGAACCGGATAAATGGCCATATGATAACCTTTCAAGTGATTCATCCACTCCGCCTTTTGGTAGTTGGCGGCCGGGACCAAAAACGTTTGGGCCCCGGCGCGGTGCACCGTAATCACTTTTTGGGCCACGCCGCCAATTTGCAGGATCTGTCCGTTCGGCGACACCTCGCCGGTTCCCGCAATAATCCGTCCGCGCGCCAATTGATGACCGGTGACTTGCTGGTATATCTCCAGGGCAAACATCATCCCCGCGCTCGGACCCCCGATGTTTTGGCTATGGATGGTGACGGTGCGGGGAATGACCGGGCGTTGCAAGCTGCCAATCAGCACCCCGATGCCCGGTGCCGGATCACCGGGAATCCTCGTAGTCTTGAGCGGAATCACCCGTTGCTGATGGTTGCGCACCACCGTGAAATTCACGATTTCACCCACCCGAAAATGCTTTTCCATAATCGAGCGGACTTGCGCCGGACCCGATACCGGATAGGATCCAATCCGCACGATGAGGTCGCCCGGATGAATCTTGCCGACGGCGGTACCGGTCTTGCTAACCTGTTCAACCACCGCCCCGGCCACCGTCACCACCCGCGCCGGCAGGCCAGCCAAGCGTTCCCCGGCCACCTCCGCGGCCCATTGGCTCTGCTGCATCAACGCCAGGTTAAATTGGATGTATTGTTGCATGGTAAGACCGCCCATCGCTTGCTGGCGAGGCAATATTTCCAAATTGGGATCGACCCGCGCCACCAGTTGCACCAAGACGTTGGCGCGGGCAATCGTCACCGCCACCATCAAGAGACGGCCCGGCCCCGGCGCATGCCCCCCTTTGACTTGCACCATTTGGGACAAATCCCCGGTGATGCCTGGCGCCAGCACAACCGCGTTGGTGGGAACAAACCACAGCCCGCCGGCGACTACCGCCAACCCCGCAATACTCCAGATAAAAGCTTTCATCAGCTTTAGGCGCGACCGGCTCATGCTAAAAGCCCCCCTCCCCGTTCAATAGTCCCTGGATGCGCGGAATCTCCCGCTCGCACGCTTCCTCCCCCGCTTGAATATACTCCTGGATCTCCGTAAACTGGGCATCGCGTTCACACGGCATGCGGGGTTTCACCACCAGATCCGCGTCAAGTGGCCGGTAGTAACGGATTTCGCGCGCCATGATATCAAACGTTTGAAACAAGATATCGACCACCGATCCCACCGAAGACGCCAAGTTTACCCCAACGTCGACGGCCAGCACCACGCTGTCTGGAACCTGCCGAGCCACATCGACGGGAAGCCGGTTCAGCACGCCGCCGTCCACCAGCACCCGGCCGTCGCGCACCACGGGTGCAAATATGCCCGGAATCGACACGGTGGCCCGGATCGCATCCGACAACGGTCCCGACCCCATAATGACTTGCTCTCCGTGTTCGATGTCCACCGCCACCACCCAGAGAGGCGGCACGCAATCCTCGAACCGCCGTCCGCGAGTCAGCAATTGAATCAGGGCTTCCAGTTTGCGTCCCCGT
Source organism: Bacillota bacterium (assembly GCA_021797825.1). Lineage (GTDB taxonomy): Bacteria > Bacillota > Sulfobacillia > Sulfobacillales > Sulfobacillaceae > JAJZZA01. The sequence goes on from JAJZZA010000064.1 coordinate 3,549, forward strand.
ACCAACCCCATTCGCGACACGGACAAATCCAGCCAGTGGCTTCCCCGAATAGCCCGGGCCAGTTCATCAATCATCTCCCCGCTGAATCCCGTACAGTAAAGCGCCCCGACCAGGCCGCCGATGCTGCAACCGGAAATGCCCAGAACCGGAATCCGGTGACGGTCAAGCACCTTCAGCACGCCCACATGCGCCAGCCCCCGGGCGCCGCCCGAAGACAGGGCCAGGGATATTCCGCGTTTAGCCATCCGCCGCCCCCCGTCCAGCTAGACTAATGATATGCCAAACCGCCTCCGCCATGAGTCGGAGGGATTTCGGCGGGTCCCCCCACATATTTTGATCAGGGGGTGACACCATGACCACGTCCAGCGCGCCGCCGGTCCGTTGCGGGATTCGGTCAATGCGGGGGATTACCTGGGTTCTCATAATCCTCGTCCTGCTCGATAGTGAGCAAGCCCGTCAATCCGCACAATGGGCGATGGCGATCTGGTGGGATCATCTCGTCCCCCCCTTGTTCGCGGGTTTGGCCGCCGCAGCTTTGAGCGCGCCGCTCATTCCCGGCCCGTTGCGCCGATTGCTCCCGCCTCTGTGGTCCTTTCTTAGTCTGCCCATGGTGGGGGCGATTTTCCTGCATGACCGCCTAAAATCTGGCGCGGTGACGCCAGCCCAGGTGGAGCAAGGGTTGCTCTACACCAACTTATCCAATCCCTGGCTGTGGACCGACCCGCTGGCCCTGGTCAAGTACGACGCCTGTCTCTGCGTGCTGGCGATTTGGTTAAATCACGCCCCGCCGCCGGACATCGGCCGGGAAGACCGCCTCGGGGTCGGACGGCAAGCCCTGCTCGACGCCCTCAGTTGGACCACCCTGGCGGGCGCTGCCATGGTTATGGTTGGCGTGGGGACGAGTTGGGCGCCTTTCGCCGCGACCGGCTGGCTCGACCCGCTGCTCGGCCATTGGTCGGCAACTCACCCGGCTCCGCCCCTGCTGGCGGTCGGTTTAGGCGGAGTGGCAGGGATCTTGCCCGTGGTCTGGTATCGCCGGCGGCTGGGCCTGGGCAATCGTCGCTGGCTGCTCTTGCGGCTGGGCCAGGCGGTTGGGGCCTGTCTCCTGTATCGAGTGGTCACCTATCCGGCCTAATCCTGCAATTCTGCCCGGTTGGCGTGGACCGTCGCCAGCAGATCGGCCATGCGCGCTTCCAGTTGGGCCAACTGCCCGTCCAGATAATGCCGGCCAGCCACACGGATTTCCTGCGCATGGGCCTTGGCCTCGGCAATAATTTGCTCGGCTTGAGCCTTAGCCTCGCGCACCCGTTCCGATTCGGCTGCCCTCGACACGGCTTCCTGACGCGCGCGGTCGCGGATATCGTCCGCCTCCTGCCCGGCCTCCGCCAAAATGCGGTCGCGTTCCTGCACTATCCACCGGGCCTGGCGCATCTCTTCCGGAATCACATGCCCAATCTGATTGAGCAGCGTCCGCAGCTCATCTTCATCCACCAGCACCCGTCGGGTCCAGGGCAACCGCCGCCCTTCTTCCAAAAGCCCTTCCAACCGCATCAGCAATTCATTCAATTCGGATACAATCGGTGTGTGCGGTGCCATTCATTCACCTCTCGCGAATTTGCGTGCCAAGGCATCGGCTACGGGCGGCGGCACCAGAGCGCTCACGTCCGCCCGATAACTGGCTAGTTCTTTAATCAACGTGGAACTGAGGTAGGCGTGGGTCTCGTTGGTCAGCATAAAGATGGTTTCCAGCCCGGGTGCCATTTTCTTGTTCATGAGCGCAATCTGCACCTCATAGTCGAAGTCCAGCACCGCCCGCAAACCACGAATGACGACGTCGACCCGTTGCTTCGCGGCGTAGTGCACCAACAGACCGTCACTTTGATCCACCACCACGCCCGGAATATGCGCCGTCGCCCGCCGCACCAGCTCCACCCGCTCCGCGCCGTCGAACAGCGGCCGTTTTGCCTGATTGACAAAGACGGTGACGATGAGCGGGCTGAAAATGCTGGCAGCCCGCTCAATCACTCCCAAATGGCCGTTGTGAATCGGATCGAACGATCCCGGATAGAGCGCCGCCCGTCCCATCGCTTTCTCCCCCTTTCAGCGACGGTTTCCACCAACTGAGCGCGGTGTCGCCGTACGTTCGGGTCGTGACCCAGTCAAGTTTCTTCACCACCGGAACCGGATCGCCTTTGCGGTGCTCTACCACTAGCCATCCTGCTGAAGCCAGCACTTCCCCCAGGCCGTGTCGCACCCGCGGGGAAAGACCCTCCCGCCAGGGTGGATCGCAAAGGATGAGATCGTATCGGTCTTGGTCCCGGATCGCGTGAGCAATCGCCGTTTCCGCTGTTCGCGCCAGGATTAGCGTGCGGTCCGTCATGCCCAGGTTGCGGACGTTTTGGCGAATCGCCTGCACCGCCCGCCGGTCGTTCTCAACCAGCGTAACCCGCTCCGCCCCCCAGGACAGCGCCTCCAGGCCTAATGCCCCCGACCCCGCGTACAAATCCAGAACCCGGGCACCGGGAATCCAAGCCCCCAGTCGATTGAACAACGCTTCGCGCACCCGTTCCCCGGTTGGGCGGGTGCTGCCGCCTGCGGGCGCGCGCAAGGGTCGTCCAGAAGCTTGTCCGCCAACGATCCGCATCATTTTCCTCCCGACCGCAGTATAAACCAAACCGGACAAATCCGCATCAAACCTCACGCCACCGCTCTCTCGCCGCCACGCCGCACAAGCCGCCGCAACCGCCAAGCGGTCTGCGACCGAGCCGTTGGCGTCCATCGCGACGCGTCAACGGCTGGTGCCCCACATGATGAGAATCACTCCCGCCCCAATCCAGGTCATTTTGTCCAAAGGGAATTTGCCCGCCGCCAGCCCCGCCATACCTAACAGCATCGTGACCGTAAGGATTACCGGGCCGGCGATGCCCAGCACGCCGTTAATGCGGATGGCCAAGTCCAGACGATCATACCGCCACATCAGGAAGGCCCCCGTGAGCTCGACCAGAGCCGAAATGACCCGCACCGCAATCATCCCCCGCAAGAACACCTGGTCCGACAAATGCGACTCCCTCACTTCCCAATGTGGGCGATGAGTCCCACGAATTCCACAATCACATAGGTCACCCCCGCCGCCATCAGGGGACCAACCGGAATGCCCCCCCACACCACAATGCCGACGATGGAGCCGGCGATAAGGCCGAACATCAACTGGCCGTTGTGCTCGAGCATATTGAGTCCGCGACCGTTTAGGTGGGTAGCCACCGCTCCGCCCACGACCGCCAACAGACCGGGCCAGGTCAAAAAACTGCGTCCGACATCACGAAGACTGACTTTTCCCGCCGCAAACGGGACCAGCATCGCGACCGTTAAAAACAACAGGCCAATTTCCACTCCCCGCCGTTCCAGCACCGGATAGAGAAATCCCAGACGGGCGAACCGGATTACGAGTAAAATCGCGACGGCGGCTGCGATGAGGTTGGACCGCGCCACCAGGCCCAAGAGCAACAACACGATGAGTCCGATGGTCTGGGTTTCGAACATGGCCCCTCCGCCGTCCCTTCCGGACACGAAATCATATGACAGCCCGGACGTAAAAAGACCCGGCCTTACCGGCCGGGTCGTATGGCCCCCGCGGGGTCTCAGGCGGTAAACCAACCCGTCATCTGGCGGGTGGGGACGGTGGTCAGGATGTCTAAATTGCCGCACCAATCGATATCCCGTTGAAGTCCGAGCCGCATCAGTTGTTGGCCATGTCGCGCCTCTCGCAAACCTTCCGGCAAATGCCCGCGGTAGCGTTCGTAGGCCATAACCGCCATACGGGCGGCGTCGGTCCAGGTCGCTTCCGGCCAATGGGCTGCCACCGCCCCGCCCGCCAGCACGTCGTCCAGCGACAACCGTCCCCGCGTTCCGGCACAAATAATCAGTCCGTTAAGTGCCGCCGCCTGCTGCGCCTGAGCCGAGGCCGCGGCATTGACCAACGCCGCGCACCCAACCCATTTCGCCGCCTGCGCGCGGTCGATCGCTTGGGTGCCGTTGGTGGTGGTAAAAATAATCCGCCGCCCGGACACCCGTTCGGGGGGATAGTCAAACGGCGAATTTCCCCCATCGAAGCCGGAGGGCGGCACGTTGTGGCGCTCTCCCGCCAAAAGGAGCGCGGGGTCCTGCTCTTTCATCCGGTACGCCGCCGACAGGTCGGCAACCGGCAAGACCGCTTCGGCGCCGTGCTCCAGCATGGTGGCCATGGTGGTGGTGGCCCGCAAGGTATCGATGACCAGAACGCCTAAATCTGACAAATCCCCAGAAACATCCTGCCACCGAAAGACCACGTCAATCGACCGCGTCGATGGGATCCCCCCCTGTTCTGTCGGTTGGCCTGGCCGACCGATTTGTCTCACGGTCTGTTGCCGTGCCGGGCATCTGGTGAACCGCCCGCCTGCTGGGCACCGTCACCGGTTGCAGCCATTGCGCCAAACTCAAATAGTATTGCCGCAAGGTGTCCCCCCGCAATCCGACGCGCAATGCTTCTAACGCCAATACGTCGTGCGGCTCGATGTTGCCGAGATTGACATTGGGCCCAAAGCGCACGATCAGTTCCTGCTGCTGCGATTTTTTCGGAGCTTCCCACAACACGCGGGATGGCTCCCGCACATGCTCCACCAACGTTTCTAGCTCCTCTTCCAAGACGTTCCCCCGGTCATCGTAAATGACGACCCCCTCTCCACTTTCCCGACCTTCCACGATCACCACATCGCTTCCCGCATCCAAGTCCTGATTGACCTGCTCCCATAGGCAGACCCCGGAGGCTTTATCCCGCGGATCCTTTTTGCCCACCTCGCTGACCACCAGTTCGAAACCATAAGCCCGGGCCAGCTTGATGGTATTGCAACGCGTCTTCCCATCAAGATTAATCGTCCCGTCGGATATTTCAATCCCCGTAAATCCCAAATCCCGCGCCCGGTCCAAAAACTGGACCAAACGCCCTTGCAGCAGCGCCACTTCAAGAAAGGTGCCGCCCGGAAAAACGCGGACTCCGTATGATTTTATCAGCTCGATCTTCTGCCGCAACAAGCGTGTGCTATAAAATGCGGATGTGCCAAAAGTCAGTTTCCATTGGTCCACATAATCCGCGGCCAGTTCCAACAAATCCCGGGTATCCGTCAGGCCCACACCCTTATCGATAACCATGGTAAGTCCCCGGTCCCGAACCTTTTGGGTGCGATCCGCCTGGGGAAACTCTAAAATGTCACCCCACGCCTTGGTCGCCGCTGCCGTCATGCGCGATCCCTCCCCGAAAGTCTCTTCACGTCTCTTAACTCTATTCCCGGGCGCTCGATCGGTGCGGGTTGGAGCGTCGGCCAAATTTTGACGTGATTGCGCTCCCGCAAAACGGACAGGTTATGCCTGAAAGGGCCTCACTCTTGGTGCAACGGCCGAGCCCGGGGCGCCGGGTGTGGGCACTGTGCACGCAGATGAAACGGAGGATTGGGCATGACGGGCACCCGCAACACCCACTCTCCAGCCGCCGGCTCGCGCCGGCTGGGCTGGTCGATGTCTCACGCTTTTAAATTATATGTGCTCTGTATGGTTCCATTCATCATGGTGCTGGGTAACTCCATGCTGATTCCCGTGCTCCCCAAAATGATGGCCGTGATGCACCTCAGTCTGTTTCAGGCGGGACTTGTCATTACCGCCTTCTCGATCCCCGCCGGCATCATCATCCCGCTGGCCGGCGCCCTCTCGGATCGCGTCGGACGAAAAATCATCATGGCCCCGTCGCTCATCGTGTACGGCGTCGCAGGCCTCGGAGCCGGTATGGTCTCCTGGCTGGCACCCCACCCGTATCCCTGGATTATGGGCTTTCGGATATTGCAGGGGATCGGCGCGGGCGGGACCTATCAATTGGCCATGGCCGTGGCGGGAGACATGTACCAGTCAAAACAGCGGGCGCGCGCGCTGGGAATCCTCGAAGCCGCCAATGGCTTGGGCAAGGTAATCTCCCCCATCGCCGGATCGGCCTTGGCGCTTTTGGTTTGGTATCTGCCGTTTTTTGGCTATGGGGTTTTGTCATTTCCCGCAGCGGCCGCCATCTGGTTTGGTCTCCGCGAACCGCGCCCCACGGCATCCCAGACGGGATTCAGGGGGTATTGGCACAGTTTGCAGAAAACCGTCGCAAATAAGGGAGGGTCGCTAGCCGCCACATTTTTGGGAGGGGCGGTGGTTCTTTTCATTCTGTTCGGGGTATTGAGCTATCTCGCCGACATCCTGGAGAAAATCTTTCATTACGGCGAGTTCACCCGAGGCCTCTTCATCGCGATTCCGGTCTTGGCGTCGGCCATCATGTCCTACCTATCCGGCACGGTGTTACAAAAACGGCTGGCGGCCTGGTCCCGTCCGATTGTGACCGGCGGCCTGCTGTTAATCGCCGCCGCCATGGCGGTGGAACCATTCCTGGCGACGCAAAGCCCGGTTTGGGCCCTGGCGGTGCTGGTCGGCCAGGGCATCGGCACCGGCAGCGTCTTGCCCGCCATCAACACGTTGGTCACCAGTTCCACCACCTCCGCAAAACGGGGGGCGGTCACCAGTGTATATGGCAGCGTACGGTTTTTTGGGGTCGCCATGGGCCCCCCGGTGTTCGCCCTGGCCATGACCCATCGCTACCCCGTCTTTTGGGGGGCGGCGGCGTTGGCGGTGGCGACCGCGATCATATCCTGGTTCTTGATAAAAGAAGACAAAATGCTGCCTCGCACCCTGCGGAACGGCTCGGGCCAGACGGCAGGTCACTCCGCCGCGCCGGCCGCGAACGCCTCCCGTAACCCGCCGCAGACTCCCCGGCGAAAACTCCCCTAGAAAAGCGGTGTCGCCGATGGGGGCTCCGCGGCCGGAACGGCGCCCCGGGGTCCATGGAATACCGCCGCTAAGTGCGCGTACCGCCCGAGTGCCGATCCAGCTGTTGGCTGGCGGTTATCCCGCCGAGCGCGATGGTTGCGACCACCAAGCCATTGCTCGTCCATAGCAGCGCTGCCATCGGGGAGAACGCGGTGGTCACGGCCCCATAACTCCACACGATGACTTCGGCGGCAATCCCGGCCACGATCGTGGTCGAGGCGCGCGGAGCCAAGCGGCCCGCTAGAAAAAGCACGGCGTGGACGAGCACGACCGCGCCGGCCGTGGTGCCGAGCATTGACCAGGTCAGCATTTTCCCCGCTCCTCTCGAAAACACCGCTGCCGCAAGAAACCACCTGCCTGGCTACCCGCAACGACTCGCGCCAACGGGTCCGGCGCCCCCAGTGCCAGGCGATGCCATTGTCCGCAACGAGATTGGAACCCGAACCAAACCCTCTCCCGCTCTAGCTAGCGTACGCGACAGCCTCGCCCAGCGTGCCGAAACCGTCCGGGCAACTCGGCGACCGGGTTGACGCCTCCCGACTTCCCCGCAGGCCCGGGCCGCCGGATCTGCGGCGGTTGCCGGGGCCATGTGGCGTTGACCCGTCTTGCCAACTCCGCGGAAAACGCTGGGTTAAAAACGGCCCGCCACCGCCCTGACGGCCCATGTTAACGATGCATCCGCCTCATCGGAGTGTCGGTCCGGTAATCGCTCGGACTGGGGCCGTACAAAAAAACGGCAAACGGCACCGCATAGTGAAACGAAACCAGACTTGTTTGTCCCATGCGGGGTGACGGCCGTTTCCCGCCGATTGGCCTGGTGCCGCCAATCGGCGTCTGTCGTCTGCAAGCCATCCGGTAAACATTACCGGATTGAAAACTTCCGGTGGAGAAACACTAAGACCACTTCAGCGGCGAGGAGGTGAAATACGATGGCACGAGGCAGCAATACCAGCAACCGCGTTTTGGTACGCGGTGCTGCTAAAGCGCTTGACCAGTTCAAGTACGAAGTGGCCCACGAGCTTGGCCTGCAGGGTGTCGACGACGGCTACTGGGGAGAGATCCCGGCCCGTCAGTGCGGCGCGGTAGGCGGCCACATGGTGCGGAAGATGATCGAGATGGCTGAGCAAAACATGGCAGGCCGGACTCGGTAATCTTTTGGACTTGTCGCACCCTACTAAAAATGGACGGGTTGGCCCGTCCATTTTTTTCCGAGCCGTTTTTCGTTACTGCTCACGACGTTGACGGTGACCACCGCCGAGGATGCCGCGCGCCTCGTCACCTGGGATAGCGATCGCTGGCGGATTGAAGGCTGGCAGGGGGAGCCACGTCGAAGCCCTCCCATTAGCAACGCGTGAGCGGCTGCAATGTGCGGTCACGTCACGCGGTATTCCATTGTGGCCTGGCGGCTGCCGGGGATGACCTATCAAGTCCGAATCGATCCCGACCCGTCGCCTACGGTCGCATTTTCCCCGACCAAAATCACGGTCCTCGCACGCATGGCCGCCACCCAAAAACCCGCCCGGCCCCCGGGGCGCCCCCTGCCATGGCGGCACGCGGTGCGGACCACGGCCAGACTCGGCGTCTTTTGGGGCCGGAACCGCGACGGGGAGTCGGGCGTCAAAACCTTGTGGGGGGATATCGGCAGTGGCAGTTCCTCTGTTGGGGGAACGAGTTGCCTGCAGCGCCCTCATAACCTGTCCGGAACGCTTCCCGTCGCGGTGCGCGACGGGCCATTCGCATGCCACGAAACCGGTCGCCCGCAGTCGTCGCGACGGGCTGGCACGATTCAGCGGGCAGCCCCCATCGATCCTGACTGGTCCAATGTTCGTATGGCACAATATGCCGACCTATGGGTAAGGATTAGGTCTAAGATTGGGGTGAGTGCGGCATCCAGGCATAGCGGCTCAGCGACCGGGTCCGCTTGGGCCGGGATGGGGCCGGTTGGACGACGGCCAAGCCCGTGTTTTTAGTCATGCCCGGACTGGGGTCGGCCCGCGGCGGACGCCGGTCAGGGCTGCGATCCGGTCCCCGGCCTCTTGCACGGTATGGGGCGGTTGGGCGCTAAAGGCTTCCCGCAGGGTGGTAGCATGGCGGTCCAAGGTCGCTGTTTTGGGATGGGGGTTAAACTGGCGAGGGCCTCGAGGCTCACTCCGTACATCGCGCCGCGTCACACGCGGTGCCCGGACCCATCGGCTATCGGATACGGTTTGCATAGGCTGCCGTCGATGGCCAACAAACGAAATCCGCGATAGGACACGAAGTACTATACTCCTCGCGGCTAAGTTGTGATGGTTTTCCTCACTCATGCCTCCGGAAGTCTTTCAAGGACTGAACGAAAGTTTCCTGCTCAATGACGCGCAATGGGGACGCGGAGGTCTCAATTCCCAGTCTACAAGTCGGCTCCCCGAATCATCAATTGTGAGACACGAGGAGTATAGTTACCCGCACAGATGCCAAAGTTAGAGATGGCTGGGGTTCCGGCGAAGTCGCCACCCGCAAATCATTGTCGGAATGGCAATCTCAGTTGAAGTCTTGCCGAACCGCTTCCACTTCGTCGACGGACAAATCCACAAACTCGGCAATCTGCTCAACGTCCATCCCCGCTACCAGCATCTTCCGCGCGGTGCTGACCGCGCGCTGATGCTCCCCTTCTTCCCTGGCTCCCTCAACATCCGCCGTGTAGGTCATCAGCGCCTTCTGCCGTTCCGCATACAGTTGCCGTGCGGGTTCATCCTGGCTCAAAAACTCCAGCGTGGTCAGCGCCTTCTGAATGGCGGGTTTCTGCATCGCCAATTCCTCCAATCCTTCGCGCGTCTTGGTGGTCAAAAACAACATCCAGCGCACCAGCCGCCGTTCCAGGTCAACCGATGGCGCCTTCAGCTTCCGCAGCCCTACAAAATGCACTTCGAGCAGATCTGTCAACAACCGTCCGATGGCGTCTTCGCGCAGATGAAAGGTGCCATGATAGCGGTCGGTCGGAACATAGTCGAAGTCCAGAACGTTGACCGTCACGCTTTGTGCAACCGGCGGTAGCTGTCCCCTTCTTGCAACTGCCCTTGGAACAGTTTCGACCAGTAAAACAGCGTCCGTGTCTCCATCTCCCGCCGGTCCCGCAACTGGATCTCCACATCCACCAGCATGCCCGACTGGGTGCGCGCTTTGACGTCCAGGACGGACATTTTGTCCGACAAGGCACCCTTTTCCAAAAACGGGTTGAGAATCTCCAGGCTCGCAATCAGCGGTTGTCCCGCGTCCTCAAATACCGCATTGAGGAAACTGATCAGGACGTCCTGATTGGCTTCCGCGCCAAAAATTCGCTTGAAGACGAAATCCACCTTCGGACTGAGCAGCTCCCCAAGCCCATCCGCTCCCTTTTCTTACCTCATCTCATTATAGCCGACAACAACGCGTTCGCTCGATGACGGCGACATTGTTTAACCACGCCGATCATGCACTAACCGGCTCGTGAACGCATTAAGGAGTTCCCATTGCGGAGTCACGGACATCACTGGTGCTGGCCATCCAACCGGCCCCAACAACGTGGCGATCAATCACAGAGTATGATTTTAGATGAGCGTGACCACCATGCGAAAAACTATAACCGCGCGTCGGCGACCGTCGGTCGCCAGTGTCCAAAAGCGGGCTCTCGACGCCATCGCCTCCGCCCGATCGCCCATACAGGATTGGATGACAACCCTGGTCACCAAGCTTCGCCGCGCAAGTTCCTCCCCGGGCGGCGTCTAGCCCGGCGAGACGGATTGGAGTCCATCGGCCCGGTCGCGAACCCGCCGCGCGACTGGGCTATGTCCTGTTTGTGTGACATATGGTATTGTTTACATGACGTGCGCCATCACTTTTTCCGGAAGGGATTGTGTCCATGATGCGTCTTCGCCTGATCCCGGCACTGGCCGCAGCTTGCAGCCTTGGCTTGCTCAGCGCATGCGGATCCGATTCGTCCCCCGGCACCTCCTCCGCCTCTCCCGTCGGCATCGCGCAGGTGGCTTATGCCGGCAGTCTGGAGTCACTGAACGAAGAGACCTTGGGCCCCGCCTTTCACCAAGCTAGCGGATACCGTTATCAGGGACGTGGCGGCGGATCCATCGGTCTCGCCCAAGAAATCCTGTCCAAGACCATTGCCCCCAACGTCTTTGAGAGCATCGGCTACGCCCCCATACACCTCTTGGAGCCAAAGTACACCTCCTGGGCCCTGGCCTTTGCCTCCAGTCCGCTGGTGGTCGCCTACAACCCCCAAAGCCGCTATGCTCCGCAACTCAATGCCATTCGCTCCGGCAAAGTTCCGCTTTCGCACCTTTTTACCCTCATGGCGGAGCCGGGGTTTCACTTGGGGCGCACCAATCCCAACACCGACCCGCAGGGTCAGGCTTTTTGGTGGATGGTTCAGCTCGCCGTCCGCCAGTACCACTTGCCCGCCGGCACCGCGGCCCGCATATTGGGCGCGGTCAACAATTCCCAGCAGATTTTTTCCGAGGAAGGCATCCTTACCAATTTGCAGTCGGGCGGACTGGACGCCGCCAGCGCATTTTTGCCGGAAGCCCTATCCCGCCATTTGGCGTATATTGCGCTGCCTGCCCGTTTAAATTTTTCGGATCCGCACGATGCCAGTTGGTACCGCCAAGCCTCCGTGGTCTTGGCCAACGGCCAAACCGTGGACGGGTCACCCCTGACGGTGGATATTACCACCGTGGGCACCCCATCCCCGGCATCGCTTAGTTTTATCCGCTATGTGATCAGCCGGTCCGGGCAGCGCCTCATGCGGGCCGCCGGTTATACCGTGTTTGCCCCGGTGGCGAAAGGAGATATTGCGGCCATCCCGAGCGCGGTGCGGCCATGATGCGATGGGTCACCCACACCGTGGGCGGGCTGGCAGCCGTCATTTTGCTGGTACCGGTGGTAATTTTGGGCTTTCAAACCGGTCCCCACGCGCTCCTCGCGACGTGGAACGAGCAAACCTCGCGCCATGCGATGGCCGTCACGCTGCAGTCTGGTCTGGTGGCCCTGGCGATAGTCGGGCTCCTGGGCATCCCGACCGGGGTCGCGTTAAACGGCGTTCGCCATCGCGCTTGGCGTTGGCTGTGGGGCACGGCGCTGTTGATTCCCCTACTCATGCCGCCCCTGGTACTCGGCTTGGTGTTGGCGTTTGTGCTGGGACCGGCAACCCCGATGGGACAATGGTTTCACACCGCCAACACCTTTACCGGCCTGGTGCTGGCGCAAGTGTATGAATCTTTGCCGTATTTTGTGATGGCCTACTGGGGGTATCTGCAAGCGTTGCCGGTCGCCCGCCAAGAGGAGGCGGCGGTGTTGGGCAAATCGCCCTGGCAAATCTTTTGGTACGTGGTTTGGCCAACCTCGCGGCCGGGCCTGGCCATGGCCGCCGCGATGTCGTGGGCCCGGATCGTGGGGGCTTTCGGGGCTCCCATCGTGGTCGCCTATCACCCCAGCGGCCTACCCGTGGCCATCTGGATTCGCCTGGAGGAAGCGGGCCTGCCCGCCGCTTTAGCGCTCGCCGCCTGGCTGCTGTTGATTGCCCTGCCGATTCCGGTATTGTTGGGAGGAGGTGTGCTGGATGCTCAGCGTTACCGCGAATAACGGCCATCTTCACGTCAAATTCGAGCTGCCGGCCGGCATGCACGCCTTGTTTGGCGCATCGGGGGCGGGAAAGACCAGTCTCTTCCGGCTCATCGCCGGTCTCGATCGGGATGACACCGCCCGCGTGCTGTGGAGCGAGACCCCCATCCATCAGTTGCCGCCGCACCGCCGCCCGATTGCGCTGGCGCCCCAGCGTCCGCACCTGGTGCCCCATCGCACCGTGCGCGAACAGGTCAAGTGGATAGCCTCCGGCCGCGATTCCGACGCACTCGTGCGCTGGGCGCGGGCGCTGTCGGTGGAATGGTTTTGGAGCCGCCATCCCTCGCGCATCTCCGGTGGGGAGTTGCAGCGCGCCAGTCTGCTTCGAGCGCTGGCCGCCGACCGCCCGGTTCTCCTGTTGGACGAGCCGTTGTCCCAAGTCGACCGCCCGCTTCGCCATCTCATCATGGCCACCCTAAAAGAACTGCTGCCGTCCGACCTGATCCTTTTCACCACCCACGACTGGGAAGAGACCGAGGCATTCGCCGAGCAGGTGGTCTGGATCACGGACGGCCGCAGCCGGCCGCCGGCAAGTCCGGTCGGATTGCTGCCCGACTCGCCCCCCACCGCCCGTCTCATGGGCTATATTGGCAGCATCGCCGCTCATCCCGGACATTGGCTGATCCACCCCCGACTCATTCGGCCGGGGTCATTTCCCGACGAGGGTCCCGTGATTGCCGGGCAGCTTACGGCCGCCCGGCTCTCTCCCACCCTGCACCAGTACCGGTTTGAGAGCGATGCCGTGTGGCTGCAATGGACGGGACCTCCGGCTCCCCGGGCAGCGGGTTCTGCCGTCACCCTGATCCGTCCACCCCGCGCCGAATTCTCGCTCGTTCCGGCAACACCGCCGCAAGGGTAAAGGATCCCGCGGACACCTCACTGCGGATCGCAAGCGCTTGCTATGAGGAGGAACAATGATGACGGTCGGTGAAAACATCGCGGAATACCGCAGGCGTCGCGGATGGTCGCAGCAGCACCTGGCCCGGCTGCTCGGCGTCTCGCGGCAAACCGTGGTCGCCTTGGAAGGTGACCAGCGTCTACCCCACCTGGCCTTGGCCGTCAAATTGGCGGCCGCGCTCGAGCTGTCGCTGGAGACCATGACGGCCTCGCTCCAAACCGCGGAGGATTCCCCTCCGGCGGTGAGTGTCACCTGGCTGCACGGCACCGCCCCCCTCCGGTCGGGTCCCGCCGTGTGGTCGATGGTAAGAGAACACCTGATCGCCGTTCCCTGCTCATCCTTGGCGTCCGTCGGACATCCCGACTGCTGGTGGGACGCCGAGGCGCAGCGCCTGATTGCGCTGCCCGAATCCCGTCCGCCCGAGCGGGTGCTGTTGGTCGGGGGCTGCGATCCATTCTTGCCCTGGGCCAAAGAGGCTTTTAGGCGCCAACACGCGGGATACTGGCTGGAACCGGTGCGCCTTTCCAGCCAAGCCGCCCTTTTGGCCTTAAAGGCCGGGCAACTGGCGGCGGCGGGGACCCATCTCTATGACGATGCCAGCCGCAGCTATAACCGGGTGCAGCCGTTCTTGCCGTTTGACATCTGCCAAATCCCGTATCTGCAGTGGGAAGAGGGGATGATGCGCCGTCCGCCAACCGCCTCCCCCCCGCGCACCTGGGCCATCCGCGAACCGGGCAGCGAAGCGCATGCCCTGTTTTATCGCCAGGCCCCGAGCGGACACGATGCGGATATCATCGTCATCCCCTCCCATCAGGGCATTGTCGATTCGGTGGTCAGCGGCACCCGCAGCGCGGGCGTCGGCCTCGGCAGTTTGGCGGTCCTGGCCGGGCTGGAATTCGAGCCGTGGGCAACCGAGACCTACGAATGGATCGTGCGCGCCGAGGATCAGCAGGCAGACTGGTTTAAGCGCTGGCAATCGGCGCTGCACGCGCCCGGGTTAGACGCCGCCTACAAGCGTCTGCCCTTTGTCCGTCGCGTCGACTAAAACCACTCGCTCCGGTCCAGTTTCGGCTGCAAGGCCTGGTTGAGCGCCTCCGCCACCACCTCGGCCACATCGTCTATCAACACGTCGATTTCCTTCGGCGTCACCATCAGCTCGCCTAAACGAGAACCCAGCACCTGGTCCACGCGGCTTTTCGCCGGGGGCTCCGGCGACGACGGCCAGGCTCCCGCATCGGGCTCCGCCGATTCCGGGTGGTTCCGGCTTAGCAGATGGACCGCCTCCTGTGCGATGCTCATGGCCTGCACCACGGTGCACACCCCAATCGCGACCACCGGAACCCCTAATGACTCCGCAGTCAGGCTCTGCCGGTTATTGCCCACCCCCGCCCCCGGATGAATGCCGGTGTCCGCCAACTGCACACTGCCCAGCAGCCGGTCGAGATTGCGCGCCGCCAGGGCGTCAATCGCCACCACCAGAAGA
>JAJZZA010000146.1 GCA_021797825.1 Bacillota bacterium
TGTAGAAGCGAAAGGTGAGACCGACCAACAACACGGACACATAATGGGCCAACGCCAGCACGCTGCCAAGCGCCGGATTGCCAAACATGCCTACGGCGACGGCGCCGAAAATAAAGAGGGGATCTGCGCTATTGGAAAACGCCAGCAACCGTTCCCCTTCGGTTTTGGTGCACAGGCCCTGCTGGCGAAACTTGGCGGTAAGCACCGCGTCCATCGGATACCCTGCCGCCAGCCCCATGGAAAAGACAAACGATCCCACGCCGGGGACGTTAAATACCGGACGCATGAGAGGCTCGAAATAGACGCCCAGGTAATGGACCATGCCGGTAGACAAGAGCACATCAGAGATGATGAAAAATGGCAGCAAAGACGGAAACACCACCTCAAAAAAAAGCTTTAGGGCGGCCACGGTGGCGTGAAATCCGTGTTCGGAAAACACAATCAGAGCGATCGTGATCAAAAGCACGGTAAGACCGGTTACCACAGTCGTCGTGCGGTTCGGCCGCGAATCCATCGGTTCCATCTATGCCACCTCACCACCCCATGGGACTTCGCTTCATGCTATGTCCCCAAAAAGAGGGCTATGACCAAACCCATGCGCGGAGGGTGCGGCCACAGAAGCTTTACCACGGGACGAACGATGACCCCTAGCGGGGACCCATACGTTCGGATGCTTGCCGTCGTCTGGCGTGCACCATGTGTGTTCGGTTAAGGGACAATCGCTGCCGCCGATAAAAAAATGAGTGCCTCGTATCAGGATCGGGGCCACTGCATGGCGAAGTCTCCTGAAAACCGCGGGACCTCAAAGGCCATAGCCGGGTCGCCGCGTCTGCGGAGGAGTGACCATGCCCGCCAGGTCCGGTCGCGTCGACGCCCCGGAACGGGACCGCTTGCTTACTGGACTGTTGCCGAGCCCGTGGCTGCGCGAGACCGCGGCCACGGTCAGCTTTGTCCGTCGTCCGCGCCAGATCGATCCCGTCACCTTTCTGGGGGGCTGGGTCGTGGGGTTCGGCACTGGGGTCCCACAGCGTCTCGCCTCGCTCCGGCGGGCGTATGAACCCGTCTCGGGGGACACCCTGGTGCCCGTGGCCTTTTATGACCGGTTCACCCCGGCCGGTGTGGCCTGCTTACGGGCCTATATCGCCCGCGGGTTGGTCGAGCTGATCCGTCACACCCGGGTGGCGGTCGCCGACCGCCTCCATGCCTTCCGGGATCGGGTGGGGGCGGATGGGACCATCGTCCGGCTCCATGACCCGTTGGCCGCCCGCTTCCGGGGCGTGAAGAATGCCAGACGGCATGACGGATCGCTCCAATGCTCATGGAATTCACAAAAATGCGGCGAGGCTTGATCCAATGAAACGGCTGGGCTAATAAATCCGGGTGCAGCGTGACTTGAAATCCCCGTGCGTATCGCGGCAACTCCATGGCTTGAAGCCGGCGGGCCATGCGTTCAGCATAACATTTGCACCCCTGACTCACTTTTGTGTAACCGTCATCGGCAATTATGGCGTCGGACGGAGCTGTTCCGCGACGAGCCATGGGGTCCTGGGCCCTAAGGGTCCCCTGGTGAAACGGTGATTCGGAGGGGTGGCCTAGGGTGTTGGAGCGGGCGACTAGGAGAGTTTTCATAAAGTCTCAACCCCAATGAGGCGGCCCGAGCCAGGCGCTGTCTCACGGGAATTTGTCACACGAAAAATTGCCAGACACGACAAAGTTCGGCAAGACTTTATCGCACGGGCGCGCAAACCCCTTGACACGGAGGAAACAACCCTAAAATCGGGTGACTGACAGTGTATGCCAGTTACTTTCCGCGAGAGGGCGGTGGCCGCGGGTTGCAACCCGGTATCTGTCATGAAGACATCCGAACGTTCGTCGGCCGCATGCGGAGCGCGTGGTGTCCCGAATGGGGCGAGCCCGACGCCTGGACCGCCGAATTGACGTGGAGTCAGGAGGCCGCCATTGACCGGCTGGTCACCCCCATCCGAGAGCGATACGCCGTCGATCGGGGACGCCCCGCCAGCGACCTGGCCGCGTAACTGCGATGCTTGGGGTTACTCACCGTGCGGGAGGTCGCCAGCCTGGTCGATGGGCTCCGGCCAGTCCGCCAGAGTTCCTGGTTGGCCCGGTTGTGTGGCTGGCCGACGCCAGACGCCATTTTGGCGATCGGCCCCATTGACGGGTTCTGACGGAGGTTGGTTCCCGCAGCGCACCTGCAGCCGGGCGCCTGGCGGCACCCATCGGAGCGTCGTTTGAAACTCAAAACCGGGCCGCCCCGGGACCGTGGAACGGGTCACCCGGCGGGTGGCGCGCGAGGCGCAGCGGGACTCACGTCCCGCTCGGCCCAGCGACATCGGGGACCGCCTCCTGGTCACGACGGCGGTCGAAAGTGTCGACCGCCGCGTGGTGCCCGCCGACTGGCATCGAGGGGCGCCTCGTCGTTTGGGGACAAACGCTGGGCGGGTCCAGGCCAGTCCGGCGAATGCATGCGGTGGTTCCGTGATCCCATGGCCTGGCTGGGATGGACCGTCATCGGCCTCGGGGACATGCCCTGGGCCAGGGCCGTCGTCAATCACAGGCCAGGGCAACCCCGCCATCCCTTGCTGGTCAGTCTGACGCCGCCTCCGGGGAATCGCCACGATGCGGTCGCGTATCCCGATTTGTTGGTCAAACCCAACGGATGGATGCGGCCGCTGACAGACCATCCGCATCACCCCTATGGGGGCGATGCCGCCTTCGATGTCAACGCGTTATGGCGCTTCACCCGCGAACGGGGTGTGGTGCCCGTGTTTGCCCCGCTGAGCCCGGTCGCGCCGGTGTGCATCAGTCCGGCGGCGACCGCCGCCGGGATTGCCTTGGATAACCAACCAGAACCGGCCCCACTGCGGGGCCGGCCGCGACCTCATCGACCTGGGGCAAAAACGCCGGGGCATCACCGTCTAGGCCTGTCCCCTTCGGCAACGCCGGCATGCCACCGGTGAGACGCCCTGTGCCAAAGCCCGCCAAACGGTCACGGTGAATGACCTAATCTTCACCCATAGGTCGGCATATTTTTCCATACGAATCGTCCATTGGATCAGTCAGGACCGATCGGTGCTGCCCGATGAATCGTGCCAACCCGTCGCCACGACCGCAGGCGACCTGTTTCGTGGCATGCGAATGGCCCGTCGCCTACCGCGACAGGAAGAGTTCCGGACAGGTTATGAGAGCGCTGCTGG
>JAJZZA010000065.1 GCA_021797825.1 Bacillota bacterium
TCCTTTCCTCCTCAGGGTGCGCCCGGGGTCGCCACCGAACGGCGGCAGGCCAAGAGACCGCCCAGGACTGCTAAGGCGACAATAGCGATGAAGACCGCATAATACAACATCGCGCCATATAACCCCACCTGCTGGGCCGCCAGCCCGATGCCGAGCACCGGAGCTCCGACACCGCAGTGGATGACGACATAGAAGCTCGACACCACTTGGCCTTTGACGGCCGAAGGCGCGGTGCGGGTGACCGTGGCCATGCTTCCGAGGAACGCCGTCCCCTGCCCGATGCCCGCCACCACCGTACTGACGAGAACCGTCCACAAGGCATGCGCGGGCATCGCCAGCACAATGCCGACGGCCGCCATGACGATCAGGACGAGCCCCGCCGGCATCGCGGCGGTGGGGGCCACGGCACGCGTGAAAAATTGGGTTATCGAGGCCGAGGCGAGCATGAGAAACGCCACGCCACCCGCCACCGCCAAGTTCGACACGTGTAAAAGCTCCATCACATAGCTCGGAGCCACCGACATAAAAAAGACGGTCACGGACCATACGGTGAAGGCGGTGCCCCCGCCAGCCAGAAAATCGGGCGAATTCCGGCGGGAATGCGGGGCCTGGTCCAGTGAAAGGCTTCGGAGGCCCTTGGCCGGGTTTCCCGGGCGCGCAGGACGAGCCCCACCCCCCGCCCACCAACCCCACCGCGACGATGAGGTAGGCCAGGCGCAATGGTTCCGTGCCGTATTGGGCTAGCAACCCGCCCAACAAGGGACCGACTGCCGTGCTGCCCCCGCCGGTGGCCAGGCTGACCACGAGCGGCGCCCGTCCGCGCGGTCCATCTAATTCCGCTAAATGCGCGGTGGCCGCACTCGAGAGAAGGCCGGACCCGGCCCCTTGTGCCGCCCGGGCCACAAAAAGCCAGGCAGCGCCCTGGGCACCAAGAAACGCCAGCGCGCCGACGAGGGCCAATCCGAGTCCGGCGGCGGTCACGGGTTTTCGACCCCGCTGGTCGGACCATTGGCCTCCCACCAGCAAGGTGGGAATGAGGAACGCCACATACACCGCAAAAATGGCGGTAATCGTCGCCGTCCCAAAGTGCCAACGCACCGCATATACCGCGTAAAGCGGGGCCGGGACATTGGCCCCCACCATGATCCAGGCCAACACAAAACCCACGACCCCAAATCCCCGCTGGGGATGGTTCATGCGTGGGACCTCCCTTCATCAAGGGCTGCCACCGCTCGTCGAGCCAGTGCCTCCGCCTGCAATTGGAGCCACCAGAAATAGGTGGCCCAGCCTCCGTAGGGAGTCCAGCGCTCGCCCCACGCGCGGAGTTCGTCGTGCGTCAGGCGGCGGGTCGGAGTGGCGTGGCGGCCGACGAAGCTTTGCAATCCCGAATCCCCGTCCGGGAGCACCTCAAGATGGCCAAACCCGCGTAACGCCCCGATCGCCGTCGTCCAGGGTCCGATCCCCGGGATCGCCTCCAGTTGGGCCAGGGCCGCCGCCGCATCCGCTGGGGACAGGGTGGGACTCAGGTCTAAGGTGCCGTACTGGATGGCATCCGCTGCCCCGTAGATCGCCCGGGCTTTCGTCTGGCTGAGGCCCGCCGCGCGCAAGACATCAATCCCTTGCGTGGTCACCCACGACGGATTCGGAGAAAGAGGGAAAGAAGACACTTGAAACTTTCCCCCCGTCATAACGGCGCGCCCACCGCGATCAACGAGTTGTTGTTTGATGATCCGCGCTTGTTCG
The DNA here is from genome assembly GCA_021797825.1 of Bacillota bacterium. Classification (GTDB taxonomy): domain Bacteria; phylum Bacillota; class Sulfobacillia; order Sulfobacillales; family Sulfobacillaceae; genus JAJZZA01. The sequence goes on from JAJZZA010000065.1 coordinate 1,744, forward strand.
ACTCCAATGAGTTGCCCCGCTACGGTCCAGAGCAGGGCTTCCCAGGGCGAGCCGAGGAGAATGGGGCGAAATCCACGATGCCGCTGCACATAGGAGCCGAGTGCCGGATCCCGTGTGCTAAGATGTCTTTCGCCCACGGCCCCTCACTGTCGAGTACGAGCATGCGGCGCATGTTTGCGACGACGACCTCCACCAAACTTGGGGTGAGCGTCTCTCCCCAGATGGTCAGGGTGAGGGGATCCTCACACGGGTACAGATTCTCCCGCACGACCTTCACGACGACGCCGGGGCCGATATCCAACGCCCGTTGGAATCCGTGCTCATGTAGGCGCTCTACAATAGCTGACGGCGATGTGCGGAGATAGGCGAGCACCAGGCCGAAGCCATAGGCTCCACAGGGGGCGAGACTCACCGTGTGCCGGTTCACGCGTTCCGCCTCCTTGCACACGAACCATGGCGGCTTCGGCATGACGCGAACTCCCACTGCCGCGTCGCTTCTTCATGTGTATTACTGCGCCAGTCGACTAGGCGTCCAACGGCTATCCAAACTCTCACGATCCATCCCTCCCGAGGGTGCGTATGGTCGGAGCCATCACCGGAATCGTATCGTGTAGATAGTTCGGTTCCCGCCGAAATGGGAAAATACATCGCGCGGTTCAATTCAATTCCCGGCCGATGTCTGATGTAACGGCAGATACTTCGTCAATATAGGTGCATTCCGGATTAAAACGAAGAGGAAGTTATCTCTTCTTGCCATTTTCGTTCCATGAAAACCCCAGACTCGTAAAGCCCGATCGTCTCATAACCCCGAGGGCCCGCGCGTGAGCCTGCGCCGATTGCGGGCGCGGGCTTTAGGTGCTCGTGGGTCGAAAGACAGGGGCCGTCCCACCCGCTGCATTGCCCGACGCCTACGGCGATCTATTTGGCACTGGTGGTGGGTCTATTCTCAGCAACGGCAGGTCAGCCACAACGTCCAATTTTGGTGGAGGCGTTAAGACCGTATACGGTAAACCTATCAAGAAGATTGGCGCCTGTGCCACTGGTGAGGAAAACCCTCAAAACTTATCCGCGAGGAGTATAGGCAACCTCGCCCCGTTCATGCGTGCACACGCATGAACGGGGCAGACAGGGACAGATGTGCACGGGAGTGCGATCCCAAAGCGGTTAGGCTTGCAAAGTTGAGTTGGAACCTGCCACCGCACATGTCGCTGGAACAGTCCGGGCGATGAGTGAAAATCTGGTAATTTTTACGTAAGTCAAACCCCCGGGTAATTGATATGGCATTCATTGGTTGGTAAACCCCATCTAGGTATTAAATTTAGTGGAATCAGTTGCCTGAATAGTTAAATGTCCGTATACTAACGGTAAAGTCTTGCCTTGCCATCGGTCGTCTGCAGTCAGCGATATGGTGCCGGAGTGGAGCGGGCTGGCGCTGGCACGCCATCGGGAAAGTTCTGTTACCGCCCCGTCGCAACTGGCTCGGTCTGGTTGAAGACGTATGGTCTGGTCAGGGTTGCTCCAGCGTGTTGAGGCGATGGACATCCGCAACGCGGACTTTGGATTCGAGGCAGCGGTCGTGCTCGGTTTGTGGCTGTCTGATAAATGGGAAGTTTGGTGTGGTGTAAAAGGCCGTCGAAAACCGGCGCCCGGTGGTTGGCCCGATGCATGCCGTAGATTTTGGGCATTGCGGCGCTGAGGGGTGACTGCAGCAATGGGAAGAGATTCAATCTGTTGCCCACAAGTGACTCGTGATAGACGAAACTTCACAAGAGGTGATCCCGATGCCCAAAAGGCATAGCCCGCGGGGGCGGCATCGTTATTGGCTTACCCTCGCCATCGCACTCGGCCTTACGGTCTCTGGCTGCGGTCAGCAATACGTGGTCTTGCATCCGAAGGGCCCCGTCGCGACATCTGAACTAAATTTGTTAATTTTGGCCTCGGTGGCCATGGCGTTGGTCATTATTCCGGTGTGGATGCTTTTCGCTTATACCCTGGTTCGTTTCCGCGACAATCCCCGCCATGAGGGCGTCTTTGTTCCAAAATGGCAATCAAGCCGGTTGTTGGAAATTTTACTGTTTGTGGTTCCTCTGATCATTGTGGCGGTCATTGCGGTGCCGACCGTCCAGAAAACGTATGCGTTAGATCGGTTGCCCCCTAAAAAAGACCCCGTGGTAATCAATGTGACGTCACTGGACTGGAAGTGGCTGTTCCAATATCCCGGACAGCACATTGCAACGGTCAACTATATCGAGATCCCGGCCGGAAAACCGGTTCTGTTCGAATTGACCGCGGATTCGCCGATGAATACTTTTTGGATTCCCCAGTTGGGCGGGATGGAGTATACCATGCCGGGCGAAGTGCTTCCGTTGTGGCTCGAGGCCAACAAACCGGGGGTTTACATGGGCCGCAGCGGACAGTTTTCCGGCACCGGTTTTGTGCACATGGTGTTTAGTGTAAAGGCCGTATCGTCGGCCGCATTTAACAGCTGGGTCCAGCAGGTCAAGACGACCGCTCCCGGCATGTCGCTGGCGACGTATCATTCGATAGTCAAAATCGGCACCATGGGGCACGAAAGCTTCTCGTCCTATCCCGCTGGCATTTTCCCCACGACGACTCACGGCTTTACCTTAACCGGCTCGTCGCCGATGAAGATGCCTTAGATGCCGGTTGACGTCCTGATCAGCAAGACGATGAAAGGTGGTTGGCCCCAGTGAGCCATATTATAGCCGAACTCTTTCCTCCCTCGACGTTGCGGTTGTTTGAGCTGATCGCCGACGTTCTCATTGTCCTCACCACGGTGTCTATTGTGGGCGTGCTCACCTATACCAAAAAATGGGTATGGCTGTGGCGGGAATGGTTAACCTCGGTCGACCACAAGAGGATCGGGATTATGTATTTAATCGCCGCGTTGGTCATGCTGTTTCGCGGCGGAGTGGACGCGCTCTTGCTGCGAACCCAGTTGGCTTTTCCGAACAACCATTTCCTGGGCCCCGAACATTACGATGAGATATTTACCACCCATGGCACCATCATGATTTTCTTTATGGCGATGCCGTTCCTGTTTGCGTTGTTTAATGTCGCCGTTCCCCTCATGATAGGAGCGCGCGACGTCGCCTTTCCGCGCCTTAACGCGGTGAGTTTTTGGCTGTTTGCCTTTGGTGCGCTGTTGCTTAACATTTCGTTTGTGATTGGCGGTTCGCCCAATGCCGGATGGACGGCCTATCCGCCGCTGACGGAATTGCGGTTTAATCCCAGTGTGGGAGAAAATTACTACTTCCTGTCCTTGTTGATTGCCGGGATCGGCACCACCATTACCGGAATTAACTTCATGGTGACGATATTGCGGATGCGCGCTCCGGGAATGACCTTAATGAAGATGCCGATGTTCGTTTGGACAGTGCTGGTGACGGGCGCGTTGATTATTTTCGCCTTTCCGCCATTGACGGTTAGTTTGGCGTTGACCTTGTTTGACCGCCTGTTTGGCTCTTCGTTCTTTACGTTGGGCCATGGCGGAATGCCCATGATGTTTGTGAACCTCTTTTGGCTATTCGGTCATCCCGAAGTCTATATCGTGGTTCTGCCCGCTTTTGGAATTTTTTCGGAAGTGGTGCCGGTGTTTTCCGACAAAAAACTCTACGGGTACCCGATTATGGTTGCGTCCGTGCTGGCCATTACCGTGCTGAGCTATGGTGTCTGGGTTCACCACTTCTTTACCATGGGAGCGGGACCGGGGGTCAACGCGTTTTTCGGGGTTTCTACCATGCTGATCGCGATCCCCACGGGCGTGAAGATATTTAATTGGGTGCTGACCATGTGGGGCGGACGCATCCGCTTTACGGTGGCGATGCTCTGGCAGCTGGCATTTATTCCCGCCTTCTTGATTGCCGGGGCGACGGGGGTACTGCTGGCCACGGTGCCTGTCGACTACCAAATGCACAACAGCTATTTCCTGATCGCTCACTTTCACTTTGCCCTGATTGGCGGCACCGTATTCGGTGTTTTGTCCGGCATGTACTATTGGTGGCCGAAAATGTTCGGCTATATGCTGAACGAACGGCAGGGCAAGGTGGCGTTCTGGCTGTTCTTTATCGGCTTTCTGGTGACCTTTGTCCCGCAGTATATGCTGGGGCTCGAAGGCATGACGCGTCGCATGTACACCTATCCGCCCGGGTTGGGGTGGAGCAGTTTGAACTTGGTGTCGACGATTGGCGCCTTCACCCAAGGCGCGGGATTTCTGGTGATAGTCTACAACGTGCTGTGGAGTATGCGCTATGGGGAACGTGACTTGACCGGAGATCCTTGGAACGGGCGCACGTTAGAGTGGTCCATCCCGTCCCCGGCTCCAGAGTACAATTTTGCGATTGTGCCGGTGGTGCATGATCGGGATGCCTGGTGGGATATGAAGCAATCCGGAAAGTCGGAAGCGTTTAAGGTGAAGTCCTCCGCGATTCGGCCGGTTCATATGCCTAAGCGGTCAGCCATGCCGTTTTTGTTGGGACTCAGCTTTTTCGTAGTGGGATTCGGCATGACATTCTCCTGGTGGGTGATTGCCATTATCGGCGGGTTAGGCGTTCTCGCCTCGCTCCTTTACGGCGCGTTTGACTACGACGACTTCGAAGAACTTGACCCGGAGGTTATTCGCCGCACGGAAGCGGGACTAGGGAGGTTGCAAGCATGAGTCAGGCGGTGCGGCGTTACGAAGAGACGGAGCAACATCTGCCGATAGAGTTTGCCGACTATCATGAGAGCGTCAAAATTACCGGGTTCTGGTTTTTCCTGGCCACTGACTTGTTGCTGTTCGCCAGTTTGTTCGGGACTTTTGCCGTCATGCGGTTTGATTTCGCGCAAGGTGCCACGCCGGCCCAACTCTTTCATTATGGGCCGTTGATTCTTGAAACCCTGCTCCTTTTAACGAGTAGTTTCACTTGCGGGTTGGCCATCTATCAGATGCGCCGGAACAACCAAAAAGGCATGTTGATGTGGCTTATCGTGACCATTTTGCTCGGCATGGGGTTTGTCGGCACCGAGGTTCATGAGTTCGTGTCATATGTTGGTATGGGGGCCACCTGGCACAAGAGTGGCTTCTTGTCCGCCTTTTTCACCCTGGTGGGAACCCATGGTGCGCACGTGACGGTGGGAATTCTTTGGGCCCTCACCTTGGTGGTGCAATTGGTCCAGCGCGGAATCACGCCGCGGACCAGCCGCAAACTCTTTACGTTCGCCCTCTATTGGCACTTCCTTGACATCGTTTGGGTGTTCATCTTCTCGTTCGTCTATTTGTCGAGCATGACGGGCGGAAGAATTGCGTGATTGACAACGAATCGAAAGAAAGGTGAGGGTTATGGCCCATCTGTCGAACCAAAGCCATCATGCGGAAACACCCGATCATGAAGATCGCATTGAGATCGGTTCGCTGACTCCCCATTTTCAAGCTCACGGGTTTCCCTGGAAGCAGGTGCTCGGTTATGTGGCTTCTCTGCTCCTTACCGCGCTGGCGTTTGTCTTAGTCATGAATCATGTGCTGCCGCCGACCGCGCTGATCGCCGTTATTTTGGTGCTGGCGGTGTTGCAGGCCATGCTGCAGCTTGGAGTCTTCATGCATTTAAGAGAAAGCCGGGGGTCGGCTTGGCAGGTGATCGTGCTGGGGTTGGGTTTTTTCATGGCGGCGGGGCTTATCATCGCGTCAGTGTGGATTATGATGTTTAAAGCCGGAGTTTCCTGATTGTCAGCAGACCCCTTTCGGCAGGCAGAGTCAGGGCCCTGTTTCGCCGGTTTTCGTTGCAGGACGCGGACAGCACTCGATGGGCCGTCGGGTCGGTGCCGCCGCGCATCTTCTTGAGCGGTGAGGGAGTTCCGCTGGAACTCCTCCCCCGGGGCGCAGTGTTGATGACTCCCCAAAGGTTGTGGCGGGGAGTGTGACCGGCGGCATTCCCCGGGGTTTAGCAGGCAAGGAGGCGGCCATGGCAGGCTTATCCTTTGTTGCGGTGGTCAACCCCTATTCAGTAGCCGGGCTGGCTTTCGTTATCTTCCTCTTGACCTTCGTTCCCGGCTCCCGGCCGACCCCGCCGACTCCACAATGGATTGATGGCAGCCGACGGATACTCTGGCGTGGGCTTGGGGGATTATGGCTGTTGGACGGACTCTTGCAGTTGCAGCCCAAACTGTTTGCTCCCCGCTGGGCGCCCGGCGTGTTTTTTTCGGCAGCCATGGGACAACCGCAGGGATTAGCCAACATCGTGACCGCCACCGGGGTTTTTTGGGGTCAGCATGTGGTGGTGGTCAATCTGGCAGTGGTGATTTTGCAGATCGGAATCGGTCTGTCGCTGTTGTTGTGGCCGGAGCAACGAATTGGGCGGATTGGATTGGTGTTGTCGTTGCTTTGGGGGCTGGCCGTGTGGATGATTGCGGAAGGGTTGGGAGGGATTTTGAGCGGTACGGCCAACCTGTTTGACGGAGGCCCCGGGGCGGCCATACTTTATGTCATTGCGGGCGCGATGCTCTTGATTCCGGATAAGCTATGGCGGAACGGGTTGGCTTCTGGAGTTCTGCGCAAAACGATTGGCCTGGTGTTTTTTGTTTCAGCTCTTTACCAAAGCGCCTCTCCTTTGTGGATGGGGGCTGGACAACGCATGCTTTACAGCCAGGCGGCGACTCCGCAACCATCGTGGTTATCGGATCCCATCAGGACGGTTGGCGAGTTTGCGGCCAGCCATGCGATGATGCTTAATGGCTCGCTGGTGGCAGCCATGTTCGTCACGGGATTCGTGTGGTGGTGGCAGTGGCGGTCACCGTGGTTTGATGGCCTTACCGTGGCCTGGTTGCTGGGAATTTGGTGGATGGGTCAAGATTTTGGCATGTTGGGCGGCACAGGCACGGACCCCAACAGCATTCCCGTGCTGGTGCTGCTCATGGCGGCCGCCAGAAATTATCAGACGAATTTTGCGATGTCCCCGAAAATGGGACGCCGATGGCGCCGCATTTCTCACAGTGCGCCATAAGCGTCGCGGTGATCGCCCTGTCTGCTGGGTGAGTGCGCGCATAATCCATTGGGCTACCGACACCAAATGCGGGCGTGGGGAGATGGCCGAATCTGCCGAGGGGCTGATCCGGCCATCCCCACCAGGCTCTTTGCCTTCGCAGCCAGAAACTGCCGCTTCGCTTAGTTCACGGTGATGGTGGCATGAATGTAGGTCATGGTTTGCGGTTCCACGGTGTAGGTGCCCTGGGAGTTGAACGTATACTTCCAGGTGCCGCCCTGGTTGAGGAGCGGCGAATGGGCGATGACCTTGCCTCCGCTCAATACGTCAAGATGATCGCTTCCCATGCCATCGAAAACAAAAGTGAGTTGTTGTCCGGTGGACAAGGTGGTGGCGGCCGGTTGAAATTTGCCGTTGGAGAGCACGACCTTGCCTGGGGCGGCAGGTGCCGCGGATGACGAGGACGATGACGACATGGATGAGCCTTGGGTTCCGCAGCCGGCAATGGCCAACGACAACCCCACTCCGAGCAACAGCGATTTACTGAGATTCATTTCACACTATCCTTTCCCCCAGTGTCATGTCCACTATACTACAATATGTAGTAATAAGCAACCCCTCCATTGCGGAGAGGCTGGGACAGCCAGATATGGCAGGTCACACCATTGTCTTTTCACGGCGCGTCCCTGATTGTCGAGCTCGTGACCCTCTCTGGACGCATTGGTGGGCTGAATCGGCGGTGAGCGCTTGTTTTCCGCCAGGTCAGGCCCGATCGACCGGCGGGTATCTGTGCCCGATCGCGCGCTCACCAGCAGAATCGGTGTTCGGGAAGGCGGGGTTGCTGCCGGAAGATCGTGCGCCAGAACAGCTCCCGGGCGGATCGCGAAGGCAGCATGGTCTTCGTTCAACAGCCACCCGGAGTAAAGAACGCCCGCAACCAAAACCCGCTGTGCTCCGGGAGAAATGAGGCATCCCAGTGCATACACGCGGAGATGACTCCCCCCCCACTTACCAACGGCCGGCGGCAGTTCCGGCCAAACCGGATCGGCGCGGCGGGCCGAAAGGCGGGCGACGAGGTAAGTTGTTATGGGACTTTCCCCTGGCAGCATGACGCGTTTAATCAGACTGCGCGGGGAAACTCAGCCGTTACCGGCGGAGACCGTTCGCGCCGCTGTACAGGAGGACGGGTGTCCGATCTCCGGCAGGGGAGACCGGGCGCTGACCCCCGCTGGGGTCACTCCGGGATTCGTTGTTGTTCAATCTACTGGTGCATAGTCCAAAGCGGAGCTCCGCCACACGACCCCGCAAAGTAACTCGGAGACCACAAGGGTCCGCTTTCTAAGGCCTGAGTAACCGTCGGGTAATTTTTCTTGCGAAGCAGACGGGATGACACCCTTTGAGGCAATTCACCAAGTGCGACACGGCGACCTTGGCAGGATAGGTCACCCCGAGATGCACCAAATCTGACTCCCCGTCGAATTCTTCCAACGTGGCCTCGAAGTCGTGGCACCCGTCGGAAAAGATCGCTCGCAAATCCTCCAAGATTTTGTTGGTGAAGACCAACCGCCGATACTTCGCACCAAAAAGACCAAGTGCACGTGCCGGTTGAAAACACAGTGCCTGCCCGTTTTGTATTCGCCTGAAGTTTCCATAGACTAAACATAAAACAGCTACAAGTTCGTCAAGCAAGGGGCTGTCCCTGGCCGGAACAACCGTGTTCAGTTATCGGGTTGTCTTGTCCAAAACAAAATGGCTGCGGGGGTTCGCCACGCCGTCGGCGACCTCCGGTGGCGGTTGGCGAAGATCCCCCCTTCTGCCGCCGGCGACATTGGCCAGGGTCCCTCATCGCCCCCAACTCAAAGCGCATTGAAACCACGGCTTCCGTTGCGTTCGCCAACGCTGCTCCCGGGCCCGCATCCGCTCCTGCCCCGCGGATGCGGGCGCGAGCCTGTCCGGATATGCGTCTTCTTCCCCAGATCCCGACGGGGCAAGCCGAGTTGGGTTTGACTGCCTGAACCCCACACGGAACACAGTGGCAGCGGTCTGGCTTGAATCCCCGCTGGCGGTGGGGTTGGATATGGGCGTGACTGTGATGCAGGATGGTCTGCTGCGATGGGGAGGACGCGCGGGTGTCGGCGCTGGGCGATGCCTCCGCTCGGTCAAGCAAGAGCGGGCCCAGCTGCGCAAGAAGCTGGATCGCGCCAACCAAACCAGGTGATGTCTCCCCAACGGCACACCGGGGGCCGGCATCGCCCGAGTGTCAGCAAGTCTAGCCGTATGGTGCCGCTAAAGGGCGCGTTAAGGCGAAGTGCCGGCTGCGCTCCGCGAAATCGGTGGCGAGTCAGGAGGACGACTCGCCGGGTCTTGCGACCCGCGTAGTGGGCACCGTAGTCTCCCCAGAATCGCCGCCGCGTAAAGGGCGGGGTGATTCAGACGATGCCATCTTGAGGGGCCCAGTACGGTTAGTTTCCGGTGTGATCGATACGAAACCACAGGGTAACGATGGTACCCCGGGAGTCCGCCTGGATTTGGATGGAGCCGTGCTGAGCTTGCATGAGGGCGCGCGCCAACGCTAAGCCTAAACCCGCGCCGGGCGATTGCCGGGCTTGGGCACCGCGATAAAACCGGGTAAAGACATGCGGGAGTTCTTCTGCGGGGATGCCTGGCCCGTTATCCTGGACACGAACGCCAAGCAACGGGTCATTGGGCGCGGCGCAGAGCTCCAGTCGAACGGTTCCCCGCTCCGGGGAGCAATACTTTAGGGCGTTCTCGATGACGGCCCACAAAGCGCGGCGGGCAAACGCTTCATAGGCCAAAACACGAATGTTGCTGAGGGAGGGCTCTACGGTCAGTTCGACGGTGAGCGGGGGCTGGGCGGCGGCCAGCGCCGAGGCGTCCTCTGCCACCTCCCGCAGCAGAACGGCCAGTTGCAGCCCGCTCAAAGAGATGTCGACAGACGCCGACGCCTGTTCCATGGTCAAGAGATCCCGGGCCAATTGCGCCATTTCGGTTACCGTCCGATCCAAGGTCTCCAGGCATTCGTCGCGTGTGGACAAATCCAATGCGTGCCAGCGGCGAAGGATATCGAGGTTTCCGCGGATCACGCCTAACGGTGTGCGCAGGTGATGGGCGGCATCGGCCAAGAGGTCGCGCTCTTGCTGCCGTTGGTGTTCGAGACTGGCGAGCAGTCGGTTGAGGAGGACCGCGAGTTTGGTAAACTCGTCCTCGCCGGAGGGAAGCGGCAGAGGGTGGATGGAGCGGGTGTCCAGCATGCGCTGCACGCCGTCGGTCATCGTCTTGACCGGTTCCAAGGCTCGCCGGGTTGTCCACCGCGCGATGGCGACGCCCGCCACCGCGGCCAGTGCGGTCACCGCGGCGACTACCAGGGCAAGCCCACGAAAAAGCGTCAAATCGGAAGCGAGCGGCCAATCGATCACAAACGTCAACCCGCCGCGCAGGGCTTGCCCTTGGAAGACTGGCGGCCGCTGCCAGATGAAACCCGCCAGCCCGGCGCGGGGGGGCTGCAGCGGGCTGTTCGGCGACCGGTCCAACACCCGCTGGTCCTTAATAACCCAAATGCGGGGATCGCTGGGGCGATTGTATGCCTGGACCAACCCGGTGAGGGCGCGCGGGTTTTGCCGGCTCAGGTTGGAGAAGAGGGTGTGGACATCGCGTTGCGCATCGTGGTCGAGATGCAGGCCAATCGCCAGCAGGGTGGTCAAGGCAAACGCCAGCACCAGCACAACGATCGCGCTCATGATTTCCCGGGTAAGACGCCTGCGCAGGGGCAAAGGTTTCCGAACCGCGCTTGATGGGCTTCCTGTCATGGGGACGGCTCCTCTTTAAGGACAAAGCCCACTCCGCGAATAGTGGTCAGTTGGCAGTGGCTCATCGGAGAGTTCAGTTTCTGTCTCAGGTACCCGACATAAACATCCACAATGGACGCGGATCCGCTGTATCCCCATCCCCAGACGCGATCAAGAATCATATCGCGGGTTAGCGTAATGCCGACATTTTCGAGAAAATACTGCAGCAATGTGAATTCTCGCCGGGTCAATGCGATGGGATTGTCAGCGATGCGGACTTCGTGACGGCGCGCCGACAGTTGCAGGGTGCCCGCGGTGAGCCAGTCTTCATCGCCGGGGCGGGCAGTCAGCCGGCGCCGGATTAGCGCGCGCATGCGGGCCAGCAGTTCCGAGGCGGCAAACGGTTTGACGAGGTAATCGTCCGCGCCGGCATCGAGTCCCAGCACGCGATCGGGCACGCCATCGCGTGCCGTTAAAATGAGTATGGGGACATCTGACATCGTCCGCAGCGACTTGCAGAGGACCAGCCCATCCAGGTCGGGCAGCATCAGGTCCAAAATGACGAGGTCATAGGCAGCGGATGTCATGGCCGCCAACGCGTCGCCGCCCGTCTTATGCCAAATCACCCGCCAGCCGGCGCGTTCGATTTCCAAGATGAGCAACCGGGCAATCCGCTGATCGTCTTCAATTAACAACGTGGTTGGCACCATCCGACGATCCGTCGCTAACGCCGCATCGAGCGGCGACCGGACCTTTCCCTCCTTTGAAGAGCCGTATGGCGGTTGTATGGATAGGGACACCTTGACGTCTCAGACTGGCCTCCTGGGGTGCGCGGGGTCCCGCGTCCACCAGCGGATATGGGATTACAAACGAAGTCCGCAGTTAGTATAACAGACGAAACCGTTCGGCTGGCAATCCCCACCCGGTGCGCTGAGGCCTGAGCCGGGTGCCGGCGAGATGGGGAAACGGGCGAATCCGATCGGCTGACCTCGGGATCCCGCAGTGGGCGGGGTTTTTTTCACTCCCGGGCGAAACGCCATAACCGCCAGTTACCGGCAGTTAATGAAATGTTAATCGGCACATAATCCGTTCTTCGCCAAATCCTCAGGGCTTTCTTAGTCCAAAGGCCCATACTCGGGGTCGAATGATGGCATGCATCGCGGTTTACGCGGTGAGAGGAGGAGCGCATGGGCAGTATCACGCTACGGGCGGTGAGCAAGACCTTTGGTTCCACGACGGTGCTGCGCGACATCAACCTGGTGATTCAGGAAGGGGAGTTTGTCGTTGTGGTGGGTCCGTCCGGCTGCGGCAAATCCACGCTGCTGCGCATTGTGGCCGGATTGGAGCGGGCGACATCCGGCCATACCCTATTGGACGACCGGCCGATTGACAACATGCCCCCATATCACCGCAATATCGGCATGGTCTTTCAAAACTACGCCCTCTACCCGCATATGACGGTCTATGATAATTTGGCATTTGGGATGTCCGCCCACAAAGTTCCAAAAAAAGAGATTCAAACGCGAATTGGCCAGGTGGCCGAGTTGCTGGAACTTCAAACCCTGTTGCGGGCCAAACCATCCACCCTATCCGGCGGGCAGCGCCAGCGAGTGGCGGTAGGCCGCGCCTTGGTTCGCCAGCCGCACGCATTTTTGATGGATGAGCCGCTCTCCAATTTGGATGCGCTGCTTCGCGAACGCATGCGGGTAGAGCTCCGTCGTTTGCACGAACGTCTTCGCATTCCCACACTCTATGTCACCCACGACCAAACCGAAGCCATGACGCTGGCCGACAAGTTAGCGGTCATGCGGGCGGGCGAGGTTCTGCAGGTGGGCACGCCCAAGACCGTCTATCAGCAACCGGCAACGGTATTTGTCGCCAAATTCCTGGGATCCCCACCGATGAATTTGGTGCGCGTCGAGTCCCGCACGCGGGGTGCGATGAATCCGGTGGGCGGCGCGGAGGAGGCGGTTGCCATGCCGGCCTGGATACAAGAGGGGTGGGAGGATGCGACCGACGAGAACGGCACCATTTGGTGCGGATTTCGTCCGGAAAGCGTGATGAAAAGGCGGGGACCGGGAGGCCTGGAGATTCCCATCACAGTGGAGGCCGTGGAGACCTTGGGTCCCCGGTGCCATGTTCATGGATCCTGGGGCGGCCAACCCATCACCCTCACGGCGGAAGACGGCGCGATGTGGACGCGAGGCGCGGTCATGCGGGTGGCGGTGCCCTGGGATCAAGTCCATTGGTTTCATGGGCGAACCGAGCGGCGGATCGAGCCCAGGCCGGCACGCTTGGAAACGTTGGAAACGGGAGGCGCGGGATGAGCAACCGGCTTTCCCGGCTTGTTCCGGCGACGGCAGAGACGCCCGTGCGGTCGGCCAAGCCATCCCACCCCGAAAAACACTGGCGATTGCCGACGGATTGGCGGGAAATGTTGATTGGCTACGGTTTGATCTTGCCGAGCTTCTGGGTGTTCTTGGTCTTTTATTATGGACCCGCCTTTTTCTTGTTTTATATTGCCTTTTTTCACTGGAATATCTTTGCGAGCCAAAGCCAATTTGTCGGCTTGCATAACTTTGCGATTCTCTTTCATCAGCCCGTCTTTTGGCTCTCCCTCTTTAACACCGCATACTATGTCGTGTTGGTGGTTCCGGTGACGACCTTGCTGGCTCTGGCGCTAGCCTTGCTGCTGCGGGAAAGCGCGGGCCTGCGGGGCGGCGGTGTCACCCGGGCTTTGGTGTTCTTGCCCCATGTCACCCCGGTGGTCGCCACCTCAATTATTTGGGTGTGGATTTTCAACCCCAACTTTGGGTTGGCCAATGCCCTGCTGCGCGTGCTGCACCTGCCTGCGCTCAACTGGCTGGCCAGTACGCACTGGGCTTTGCCCTCGGTAATGATTTACACGGTTTGGCATTCCGTGGGGCTATATACCGTGTTGTTTCTGGCGGGATTGGCGACGATTCCCCGCCACGTGCTGGAAGCGGCACAAATGGACGGGGCTCGCGGTTGGCTGGCTTTTCGCCGGATCTTGTGGCCGCTGATGGGACCCATTACTTTCTTTGTGGTGATTTTGGTATCGATTAATACCATGCAAACCTTTTCCCAGATCTACACGCTAACCGGCGGACCGCATGGCGGTGCCGGCGGCCCGGCGTTTGCCACCACCACGGATTCCCTCTTGATCTACCAGACGGCATTCCTGTATTTGCACTTCTCGTTGGCTTCGGCGATGAGTGTGGTGTTGTTCGGGCTGATTCTGGCGCTGACCCTGGTTCAGAAACTCATCGCCGACCGATTCGTGTTTTATCGATAACCGTGGTGCCAAGGGAGGTAAGCAGCATGGCTAGGCGATTGGCGGTCTATGTAACCCGCGCCGTATTGGCGGCGGCGTTTATGGCGCCGGTCTATTGGGTGTTTGTCATTGCCACCGGTTATCATGGCGCGGCTTATAGTTTGCCCCCGGTGTGGCGTCCATTGTTTCACTTTGGTCCCTTAACGTACGTGTGGACGCATACGCACTGGACGCGCTACTTGCTTAACAGCGTCATCATATCCGGGGCGACCATCATTTTGGTGGTCATTACCAGCACGCTGGCGGGTTACGCCTTGGCCGAGATTCGTTTTCCGGGAAATTCGCTCTATTTTTACGCCATTCTTGGGGTCATGATGCTGCCTCAGCAGGCACTCTTGGTGCCGCAGTATGTGGCGATGTATCACCTGCACCTGCTAAACAGCTATGCGGGGCTGATTATTCCGTTTGCCGCCAATACGTCGGGTATTTTCCTGTTCCGGCAATTTTTCAAGAAGCTCCCCACGAGCTACCGGGAGATTGCCCGCCTCGAAGGGGTCAGTACCCTGACCTATATCCGGCGGGTGGCGGTCCCCATGGCCCGACCTGCCGTCGCGACCACCGTCCTGCTCACTTTTATTGCCTCCTGGAATCAATTTCAATGGCCTTTGATAATGACCAATAGTGCGCAAATTCAACCTATCGAACTGGCGTTGAGCCACTATATGCAAGCCTATGAGGCCAACTGGCGCGAACTGACGTCGGCCGCCCTCATCGCTTTAGTTCCTATTCTCGGTGTATTCGGTTTGACCCAGCGGCACATCGTCAACGCCGTGGCGGGTGGCGAGTTGGGCCAAAAGGAATAGCGGACCCGGGTTGCTGACCGGTGGCCGCGCCGCAAGCTCACGCAAAGGATGTGGTTGTCATGTGACCCGGCTTCCTATGTCTTTTCGGCCATTGCGCGCAACGACATTGAAGATGGCACAGGGGAGGAATTTGACAGTGTTCCCATATAAAAAGAAGGTCGCTCGGGTCGGCATGGCGTTGACCGGATTAGCCCTGGGGGCGGGTTTGCTGGCGGGTTGCGGCAGCGTTAGCGCCTCGACCCAGCCTGCGCCGGCGGCCAGCCAAACCATCAGCCTTTGGGAGTCGCATTCGGCCGGGGGGCCGCCGGGATTGGCGGTGGCGGCGCTGGTAAAACAGTTCAACCAAACCCATCCGCACATTCACGTCGTGCTGACCGTGACGAAGGCTAGCCACAAGGCGCTGGGCGCGTTGGCGGCCGGGGATGCGCCGGTTGTCGCCTGGATCAGCCACTATGACGGCAATTTCCTGTCAGCCCACGCGTTAGTGTCATGGAACTCGCTGATTAACGGTCCTAACGGGATGCCGGCCAGCGAACAGGCCGGGGTTTTTCCCGTCGCCTGGCACAATGGTGAGGTCAATGGACAGCACTACCGGTTGGAAGCGGACGCGAAAGTGTCGCAGTTGACCTACAACCGGGCGCTTTTCGCCAAGGCGGGCATTGCGGCCCCCCCGACCACGTGGACGCAACTGGCCACGGATGTCGCCATCTTAAAGCAAAAATTGCCCGGCGTGATTCCACTGGCTTGGAAAGACTCGTCTGCTCACATTCTCCCGCCTTTCTTGTCCAATGGCGGGCACATTTTTCAACCAGGCTCGGGCCAAAAGCGGGTGGACTTTTTAACCCCGGCAGCGATCAATACATTCAACTACTTTCGCACCTTGTATCAGCACAAAGACATGATCATTGCGCATGGCAGCAATATTCGGGCCGACTTCGGCGCCGGAAAATTAGCCATTGCCGACGGGACCTCGGCCGGCTACCAAAAGATTTTGGACGCTGCGCACGGGCAATTTCCCGTCGGGGTCTTCCCGTATCCGGCAGGGAGCACCGGGCACACCGCGAACTTGGTGCAAGGGCTCGGGTTTGTGTTGATGACCGGCCACACCAAAGCCCAGGAGGCTGCGGCGACCACCTTCTTAAGTTGGTGGTTTAGCGCCAAACCGCAGGCCTACTGGGGAACCCATTCCGGTTACCCGCCCGTAACCCGTTTGGCCCTGCCCGATATTTCACAAAGTTATTTGTCGTCGCACCCGGGGGTCTCGGTAGCCATTCAAACGTTGGAGTCCCCATATACGATTTCGCGGCCCCTTCCCACCGCCTACAAAGAGGTCCAAGCGTCACTCGACACCGCATTTTACAATGCGGTCACCGGTGCGGATTCGGTTCAGTCGGCGTTGCAGAAACTTCAGTCCCAAGCGGACGCCTATTTGAGTGGACAGTCTGCCCTATAAGGAAACGCGGTGACCGCAGCCAGCGTGGTTCCGGGGTGGGCAATCGCAGGGGGGAGCCGACGGCACGGGTGGACCCCGGGGAAGGCGACCTAATTTGACGGCGAGGGGGCGGGCGGCCCGGGCCGCCCGCCGGGCAGCGGATGGCCCCCCGGCCACGCGGTTCGTGCGGG
>JAJZZA010000147.1 GCA_021797825.1 Bacillota bacterium
ATGCCAATTTACAGTAAGCATGCCCCCCATTTAGCGGCCGGTGATTTCCGATCGCTGTCATTGGCATCCCACGCAAAATATATTTTTGGACAAGCTCCTAGGTCCGCCAAGCGGTAAGATCAGTCCTCTTGAATAACGGGGAAGGCGTGAGTCGGTTACATGGATGGAACAGAAGACCAATGTCTACGCGATAAACAGGTATCGTGACGGTATCGATAGTATGCCTAGCTAATAATTGCGTGGGGTGCTTATTATTTAGTGAGCGTGAAGTGCCGGCATTGTCCAATGGACATGACCTGGCTGTTTTCGCCAATTCATTTTGTCATCGGATGAGTCGTTACGACTTGACCCGAATGCGCCGTAAAGCCCCTGAAGCCATGGGGACCGTTCGTACCCGAAAGGGTATATAAGGCGCGGTGGCCGAGGGGCTCGACACCCCGCAGGCCATTAAATGTGCAGGACTAATCACAGAATGAGAATCCAAAAAAATGCCCTGAGCCGGCAACCCGATGGCAACCACACGGTGCGCGATGCTCGCAAAAATGCTAAGCTTGGGGCACGGTGTCATATGCGAAACGAGGGATTCGTGTGAAGTACGTTAAATGGGCCGTTCTGCTTGCCGTCGCGGTGACTTTGGCCGTGAGCAACCCGTCCAGTCAATCGTACAGCGTTTGGCTGCTGCAAACCGTCCTGCATCACTCCTCGTCAACCCTCAGTTCTATTTCCACCCTGTTTTCCGGGTCGCTCGAATCCGCGATAAGGGCAAACACCATTCGGGCAAACTATGTGCTTTTTAGCTATTATACGACGCACATTCTCGGACACACGTTTAATGTGGTGGGGGTTTTCAACCACTTTTTCGCCCTGTCCAACAGCTGAGCGTTTCCCGGGAAATGGCGTGGTCCCGCCTCCGGGCCTTCGAGCCTGGCAGGGGTTTGGCATCCGCGGCCCGACGTGAGCCAAGCTGGATCTCGGTCTCGGGGAAAATTTGCCGAGGCGGACGGCGGACGTCATCTGTCGAGTCGCTCGGGTTTTCTCTACGGACTTCCCCTCCCCAAAGACGCGTAGCGCCCCCTGGCGTTATCAATCACGCCGTAATACCTTTTGCTTCAGCGATGGGGACAGTTCGCACTCTGCGAGCACGGCGTTCGTCCGCCAGGGGATTAGGCGTGGTGAGTGACAAAGGCAGTTCGCGCGGGCTGATGCTCCCGGGTGGTGCCCTGCTCGCAGACGGGGGCAATCCCGGTCGGGGGGCGAGGGTCCTGCGCGAATGCCGGCGAAAACAGTTGCCGCGTGGTGGCCCGTTCACTAACGAAGGGGCGGACTGCTCGGAGGTGGCTCAGACATCAGATGGAATACGACGTGCTTCAATGCCGGGGAGGGGGCGTTGACAATCTGCCTGGGGGATGGTATAGTGCGACACAAGTTGAGACGTTACACAGGCCGTGAAGGGGAAAAGTATCGGTTGCTATGCCTGGCAGCGAGCCGACGTAGGTGAAAGGTCGGCAGGCTAATAATCGTGAATGGTCCCTGGAGCCGCCACCCGAATGACAGTAGGCGTGGCCGGGTTCCTCTCCCGTTACCATTGAGGTCATATCGGAGCCGCAAGCGGTTCCCGTATGGATGAGAGACTAGTCATAGTCTAATTGAGGTGGCACCACGGAGATTGCCTTCGTCCTCGTTCGGGAGGAACGAGGGTTTTTTTATTTTGCCAAACGCGGGAGGGGTATTTATGGCGGCCTTTGAGACGGGAACTCAAGAGATATGGGACGACGGGCAGGCGGCACATGTGGCGGTGGTCCGGCGTCTAGCGGTCGATCAGGTGACGCCGATCGCGGCATTTATCCGGCTTAGACCGCTCGGTGCGCACACGTTGCTCGAGAGTGTGGAGGGTGACGACAAGGTGGCGCGTTACTCGTTTATCGGCATTGGGGAATGGGCCCGGCTGCTGGAAGCGGGGGGACAGGCGGTGCTGGTCGGCCCGCAAGGAGCCGAAGTGGCAGCTGACCCGCTCCCGCTGCTGCGTGCCCAAGAGGCGCGCCAGCGAGTGGCGGTGCCGGCCGACGTTGAGTTGCCGTTCGTCGGCGGCGCCATCGGCTATTTTGGCTACGAGTGGGCGCGCAGCATTGAGCGGTTGCCTCGCCGCCACGCCAAGCGAGGGCCGGCCTGGGAGTGGGTCTGGCCCAAATCCATTGTGGCGTTTGACCATCGGCGCCAACAGATGACGGTCATTTTGGAAACCACCCGGGAACAGCGGGAGCAGGCGGAGACCCGCTTGGAAATTTTGGTGGACGCGCTCCGGCAGCCCTTGATGATTGCCGAACCGGTGGTGCATCAAACCGGCGCGTTCGAATCCAACATGACCGAAGCGCAATTTCTGGCCATGGTGGAGAAGGCCAAGGAGCACATCGTTCTCGGCGACATTTTTCAGGTGGTGCTGTCGCAACGCTTGACCGCTCGCGTAACGGGCGACCCGTTTAGCCTGTATCGCCGTCTTCGGCGGGTTAACCCCTCGCCCTATCTGTTTTATTTGGAAACACCGCGTCGCGTGCTGGCCGGTTCGTCGCCGGAGACGCTGGTGCGGGTTCAAAACGGGGTGGCGCACAACCGGCCTATAGCCGGGACGAGGCCGCGCGGCCGGACTCCAGCCGACGACGCCTTGCTCTGGGAGGATTTGATCCACGATCCCAAAGAACGGGCGGAACACGTCATGCTGGTTGATTTGGCGCGCAATGACCTAGGCCGCATTGCCGAGTATGGAAGCGTCTCGGTTCCTGAGTTTATGCAACCGGAACTCTATTCGCACGTCATGCATATCGCTTCCGAAGTGACCGGGCGCCTGCGGGAGGGCGTTGACGCGCTCGATGTGCTGGCCGCCTCGTTTCCGGCCGGGACGCTGACTGGCGCGCCCAAAATCCGCGCCATGGAAATTATTGAGGATTTGGAGGCCGACGCCCGAAGCGCCTATGGGGGCGTTGTCGGCTATCTGTCGCACCGGGGCGATCTGGACACCTGCATTACCATTCGCACCATGGAAATCGATGAAGACCGGGTATCGGTGCAAGCCGGGGCGGGGATTGTGGCCGATTCAGACCCCGCGCGCGAGTATCAGGAGTCGCTGAACAAGGCTCGAGCTGCCATGGTGGCGTTGGAAGGGGAGGAGGAGTGGCTGTGATTCTGGTCATCGACAACTATGATTCCTTTACCT
>JAJZZA010000148.1 GCA_021797825.1 Bacillota bacterium
GACAATACCGGTACTGCCGAAAATGCCCCGGCTAATATCGGCTGCATGAATTTCCCCGCCCACGCCTCCGCATAAGCCGGACTGCCGGCCCATGATTTCCGCCAGCAGCATATCGGGCGGCACCCCGCGGGCGAGGAACGTCGACTTCGACCGATGGTAGGGGACGATGTAATCGTCAGGTGCCAGGATGACCCCCAGCACCGCTCCCACCATCTCCTGGCCCAGCCCCGAGTGCAGCCATCCGTCTATCTCTCCGCGGCGGAACAGTTCCGCCAGGATTTCCTCGAAGCGGCGGGCCAAATAGAGGTTCCGGTAGATGTCGATGAGCGACGGTGTGTCAACCGCCTGAGTTACGCTCATAATGCGTCCTCCTTGCCCATTTTCGCGGTGCTGGGTCCCTTGCCGGATGGCGCCCGGTGGCATCTTTCACCCGCCGCTCCGATCCTGGACGAGTTCGCGGGCGATGATGCGCCGCTGAATTTCCGAGGTGCCCCCGCCGATCTCGAAGAGTTTCGCGTCGCGCATAAACCGTTCCACCGGGAAATCTTTGGTGTACCCGTAACCCCCTAAGATCTGCACGGCGGAAATGGTCACCCGCATCGCCACCTCCGAACTGTATACTTTGCACGCCGAAGCGATCATCGTGGCCTCTGCCAGGTCGGCTTGAGCGCACTGGCAGGCCGCCTGGTAGACCATCAGCCGCGCGGCATGAATCTCGATGAACATATTGGCCAACTTTTCCTGCACCATTTGGAACTGGCTAATCGCCCGCCCAAACTGGTGGCGCTCGCGGGCATAGTTGAGGCTGATGTCAAAGGCCCCCTGGGCCAGCCCGACGGCGGAGGCGCCCATCACCACCCGCTCGCTGTTCAAGCCGCTCATCAGCACATCGACCCCCTGGTTCTCACCCCCCACGACCTGCTCCCGGGGAACCTGGCAGTCTTCAAACACCAGTTCCCCGGTGGGCGACCCTCGCCACCCCATCTTTTCAAAGGTGCGCCCCTTGCGAAAACCGGGTGACGGGTAATCGACCACGATGAGACTGATTCCCCCCCGCCGCTGGGCAAGATCGGTGCGACTGTAAACCAAGGCCACATCCGCCACCGGTCCGTTGGTAATAAAGATTTTGGAACCGTTCAGCAGGTAGTGTCCGCTCCGCTTTTCGGCACGCAAGGCCATCGCCAAGACGTCTGAACCGGCTTCGGGTTCGGTCATGGCTAAACACCCGATCTTCTTGCCGGAGCACAAATCGGGCAAATATTTTTGCTGCAATGCGGGAGCGGCGTTTCGCACCAGGTTGTCGATAACCAAACAGGCCTGATGGAGCACCGTGGCGGAGGTGGAGACGCACACGCGGGACAGTTCTTCCGATACCAGCGCCATTTCCACCAGTCCCAGCCCGGATCCCCCATATTCCTCGGGCGCGGTGATTCCCAATAGCCCGAGTTCGGCGGCGCGCTGCCAACTCTCCCGGGGAAACCGCTCATCGCGGTCAATCTCATAAGCCAACGGGGCAATCTCTTTCTGGGCGAATGCCCGCACGGTGGCTTGCAGCAACCTTTGTTCCGGGGTCAACGCGAAATCCAGCACGGGGTCGTCTCCTCTCTTCTGCTCGCCATCGCCCAGCCGGCGGAATTTGGCCGCTCCGGGACGCACTGCCGATTCTTTTCCGCTAGCCGCGCCCGGGTTATCCAGGCAGCAACATGACTTTCATGGCGGCCGGGTCGGTCGCCATGGTGCGAAACGCCTCCGCCGCCTCGTGCAAGGGAAAGCGATGCGTCACCAGCGGCGCCGTTTTGACCAAGCCGCGCCGCAGATAGTCCAGTCCCTGCGGAATGATCGAGCCCAGCACCCCCAGCACCCGGACATCCTTGAAAATAATGCGGCTGACATCCACCTGCGAGGGACGTTCGGGCAAACCCACCAGGGCCACCGTGCCCCCGGCCCGCACGAATTCGAGGGCGTCGCCGAAGGTGCCGGGCGCGCCCGCCGTGTCGTACACGAGGTCAGCCATGGCGCCGGAGCCAAAATGATAGGCCCCGATGCCGGTCACCGCTTGCACGGATGGGAGGGCATGGCCGGGCTCGCGGAGATGCAACGCGTAATCGGCGCCCAATGCCTTGGCCAATGCCGCTCGTTCGACTGACATTTCGGTCACCGTCACCTGTTTGACCGGGATGGATTTCAGCGCTTGCACCAGCAAATTGCCGATTGGGCCGGCCCCAATGACCACCGCCGAGTCCGCGCAATCCGGCTTGGTCCGGGCCAGCGCATAGAGCGCCGTCCCCAGCGGTTCCGCCATGGCCGCCTGCTCGTCGCTCAGTTCGGAAGGAATCAAGAAGACGTTGCGGTCCAATTCGGCTTCATCAATCTTGACATAATCGGCCATGGCGCCCGGACGCCCATACCCGGTATAGGTTTCAAACAAGTGCGGACACAATCGGAATTGCTGGCGCCGGCACCAATAACACGCTCCGCAATAGGCGGCGGAAAAGCCGGTGGCGCGCTGCCCCGTGGCGATCCCGGCGACCTCCGGACCCACTGCCGCCACCTCCCCGCAAAACTCATGGCCCATGATTTGCGATGGGAAGGCATAGCGCCCGGTTCGATAGGTGTGGAGGTCAGAACCGCAGAGGCCCACTGCCCGCACCTTAATCAGGATATCCCGTGGGCCAACCCGGGGGCGTTCGACCTCTTGCACCACGACCTCTCCCGGACGCACATAGACCACCGCCTTCACCGCTCTCACCTCCCCGACGTCTGATCGGCCCGCGTGGCGATTTCCTGGATTTTCGGTACGGTTCACTCGGCTTTGGCGCGGTGGGGCCGCCGGCGCTGCCTCGCGGATGGCGGAACCCCTGGCTTTAGCCGGGTCAAGGCGGGGCGGGCGGCTTCGGGATCTTTTCCCGCTTGGCCAATTCCTGGGCCTTGTCCAAGCCATAGCGCCGGTAGAACCGGTCGGGAACTGTTTCGGCGTCCTTGTAGAAGTACCACCTGCACGGTTGCTCCCGAGTCTCCGGCGGGTCCAACGGATAGAGCGGGGCACCGGTCCATTCAATCGGCAGCAATTCGTTCATGAGCGCGCAATGCGCGCAATAATAGGGGAAATTTTCTCGGTTGAAGGACCATGGATAAGCGTCTCGGGTCATGCCGTAGTTTTTCGGTGACTCATAAAAACCGCGCCGCCACAAGCGCTGTCCACTGCCGC
>JAJZZA010000008.1 GCA_021797825.1 Bacillota bacterium
AAACTGCCCCGCAGGCTCGCAGCGCTACAGAGAATACCGACCTCGAAAGAATGAACGCGCCCTCAGTATAGCAGGGTTTTTCATGCTCCGTGGTGCCGCCGCGGCGGCATGCGGAACTGCCCCGGCAATTTTGGACGCTAGCCGATACAAATTCGCCGATATCTGGTAACCTTCTGCTTTGGAGATGCGTTTAGACTTCAGCACTCAGGATCGACCAGCTAGGGAGCCGGATTACCGGGCCCGTTTTAATGTGGGGGTTGGCATGCCGTCAAAACTCGTCGTCCGCCGGGCAATTTGGTTCAGTTTGATGGTCACCGCCTCTTTTGCGGCGGTCGGCACGCGATATTGGTATTTGCAGGTGACCCAAGCCAGCCATTATCAATCCCTGGCCCGCCAGGACTACCTGCGCAAGCTTCCGGTTCCCGCCCCGCGGGGCAACATCGTCACCAGCGACGGGGTGACCGTCGCCGGCTCCACGCCATCATGGAGTCTCTATTATCTTAACCGCGGCACCCCGCTGCCCCAAGCCGAGGTGGCGCGTCTGGCCCGTTATCTCGGTCAGCCGGCCAAGACCATTACCGCCACCATCGCCAGCGGTCTGAAAAATCTTCCGTCTTATCAGCCCATTCCGGTGGCGGATGGGCTGACCGCACAACAAATGACGGCCATCGAAGAGAACATTGGCAGCTTGCCGGCCATGCGCATTCAGCCGGTGGCGATCCGCAATTATCCTTTTAACAGCATGATGGGGAATATCATCGGCTATTTGAGCGATATTACCGGGCAACAGTATGCCGCGTGGCACAATCTCGGGTACACCATGACGTCGCTGGTGGGCGCCGCCGGACTGGAGCAACAGTATCAGCAATATCTGCACGGACGGGCGGGCGGGCAATATGCCGAAGTCAATCGTCAGGGCCAGTTGGTGCGTTTGTTTGGCCAATCCGTGCCCACCCCGGGCGACACCCTGCACCTGACCATCAACTGGCGGCTGCAGCAAACCGCCCAAAAGGCTTTGGCCTACGACATGTACGTCATGCAGCATGCCAACCATGCCCTGCAGGCCTACTCGCCCAATGCCACCTCCGGCGGCGTCATCGCCATCGACCCGCAAAACGGCGATGTGTTGGCTCTGGCCAGCTTGCCCAGCTATAACCCCAATAAATTGCTGCCCGGCACGGCCACCCGCCTGTCGTATTACCAAAGTCTTAACCAGAACCCGCTCAAACCGTTTTTTCTGCGGCCGATCATGGGCCGCTACTCCCCCGGGTCCATTTTCAAACCGATTATGGCGGTCGCCGCCCTCGCCAGCGGCGTGGTTACGCCCACCACCCAGGTGTTTGACCCCGGGTATTTCCCCAAAATCCCCAGCTTTCACAACTGGTACCCGCCTGGCTTTGGCTGGGTGAACATTGAAAAGGCCATCGCTCTGTCGGACGACACGTTTTTCTATACCATGGGCTATGATATGGGAATCCAGGTTATGGACAAGTGGATGTCCAATTTTTTGCTCAACCGTCCCACCGGCATTGACTTGCCGGGCGAGGTTACCAGCATCATGCCCACCCCGCAATACTTGCAGCAGGCCATTGGCGTGCCGTGGACGGCGGGTTGGAACCTCAACACGGCGATTGGCCAGGGGGTCGACCAATTCTCGCTCATCGCGCTGGCGCGGGCCGACAGCGCCATTGCCAACGGGGGCACCTTGTACCAGCCGCATCTGGTCTCCTCGATTACCAGCCCGACCGGCAAACTGATCAAATCGTTTCCGCCGGTCGTGCAGGGCAAGATCAACCTGCCCTACAGCGTCTGGCATACCGTTCACGTAGGCATGGAAATGTCGGCGCAAGACGCCAACGTCGTGCCCGGCTTTTCCGGCACCGGCTACGGCGCGCTGGCCGGATTGCCGGTTCCCGTGGCATCCAAAACCGGGACCGCCCAAGTCATCGGGCGGGCCAACAACTCGCTCTTCCTGACCTACGGCCCCATGCCCCATCCCACCCTGCTGATCATCGTCTACGTACACTCCGGCAATTGGGGCGCCGACTCCGGATTTGTGGCGCGCGCCATCTATGACCAGTACTTCAAAGTGAAGGATCCGACCGCCCAACCGCTGCTCGATCGCACCTTCGGCGGCCCTTTCGCCTGGCCTTTCGGCTATCCCGCCAACCCCGCGCAGATTCAGGTTCCCTGACCGCTGCCGGCTCCAGCCCCAACCGGGTTAGGCATCGCGGCGCAATGGTCCAGGACCCCAAGATGCGCAATATCCTTTTGCGGGATGGCCGCGAGTGGCCCATCCCGCAACGCGTCATTTGTGCCTCCCCCCCACCCGCGCATCCTGTCATCTCCCGCTATGACCGCCGCTTCCGTCAGGTCTTGGTCCGAGTCGCAAAACTCTAACACAGATCACCGGCGGCCTGCGGTTGCATGGCGATCTCCCAGCAGTAACACTATCATACAATTCCGACATTATGCCATTGCAACGGAAACGCCCACCAAAATCTAACTAGGATGGTCGCGAGTCTCATATTTCGACAAAATTATCGCCATTTTTTTGTGAGATGTGTATTTACAAGCGGTGAGGAATTGAATAAAATAACAACCAGATTGTCAGTTTGTTGCCAGAGGGTTTTTCGGTCGTGTTACTGTCCTCATCCTGGCCAACATGAATAACTAGCTCTCTTAAAGGAGGATTCCCATGTATATTCCGGATCCCAAATGGCTAAACCCCGGGGACAATGCGTGGCAGCTCACATCCGCGACCTTCGTGGGTCTGATGTCGGTGCCCGGTCTGGCCATCCTGTACGGTGGCGTGGTCAAAAAGAAATGGGCCATCAACTCCGCCATGATGGTGCTCTACGCCTTTGCCATTGTCCTCATCACCTGGATGCTATGGGGGTTCAACATGGGCTTCGGAGCGCCATTGAAACTTGGCGCCGGTATCCTCTCCAACATCGTGGGGATCCCGCATCCGGCCCTGAACTCGCTGTCGGAACAGGCGCAAGCCAATGTTCCCCTGTTGAACGGGCTGATGCCCAGTTTCCGTTTCCCGCAGGCCTCGTTGATCTTTTTCCAATTTGTGTTCGCCGCCATCACCCCGGCCATTTTGTCCGGAGGTGTGCTCGGCCGCATGAATTGGAAGGCCTGGATGTTGTTCGTTCCCCTCTGGTCGACCTTTGTGTACAGCATTAATGCGTTCATGCTGTGGGGTGGAGGGTGGCTCGCCCAATTGGGAGCGGTCGACTACAGCGGTGGCTACGTCATTCATGTCGCCGCTGGTGTCTCCGGATTTGTCGCGGCTGCGGTGATAGGCCCCCGACTCGCCAAAGATCGCGAGGGTTTTGGCCCCAACAATCTGCTGTTGGCCCTGGCCGGAGCGGGGATTCTGTGGTTGGGCTGGGATGGATTCAACGGTGGTGACCCGTACTTCGCCAACGCCGATGCGGCCGCCGCGGTGTTAAACACCAACCTGGCGACCGCCGCTGCATTGGTCACCTGGATGATTGCGGATATGTGGGCCAAGGAAAAACCGTCTTTGGTCGGCATGATTAACGGAATGGTATGCGGTCTGGTCGCGATTACGCCCGCCGCCGGTTACGTTAACGGGGTCGGAGCCATCGCGGTGGGGGTCGCCGGCGCCGCCATTCCGTGGTTCACCATGAACAAGCTGGGCACCAAGGGCATCTTCAAGAAGGTTGACGATACCTTGGGGGTGGTGCACACACACGCCTTTGCCGGAGCCGTCGGGGGCCTGATGACGGGACTGTTGGCCGACCCGAATATGGTGGTGTACTATGGAACCGGCAAGACCTCAAATGCTGCCGTCACCGGTCTCTTCTACGGCAACCCGCACCAATTCGTCGTTCAGTTGGAAGCCCTGCTGGTCATCGTCATCTTCGATGGCGTGGTGACATGGGGAATCTTGAAATTTATCGCCCTGTTCGTTCCGCTGCGTTTCCCCGACCCGGTTCTGGAAAAAGGCGACAGTGGCATTCTGAAAGAGGTGGACGAAGAATTTATCCCACCCCTGCATCGCGAACCCAGCCACGGACACGTTCCCAGCCCGGCTCCGGCTTATACCATGGCCTCGGGCGAAAACGCCGGCACCTCTTAACGGGGTGGGTTGGTCACTGGCTCTTGGCGCCTCGGGTGAACCCGAGGCGCTTTTTCTGCGCCATCGCAAAAATCTTCGAGAAAATTCCTGGAGAAAGAGGAATTTTTCAACCCGAGGCGGAACTAGTGGAAGATGTTTCGGGTCAGCGTGCGGGCGACACCAGATCAGCCCGACGTTGGCCAATCCGCCGCGTGAGGACTTGACATTGTTGTAAGACGCGGAAAATTTGGAAGACCCCGAATCCAACCGAAAAAGGGAGGCTGTTGCCGCATGTCCGAGACTTTCCCTCGCAACCTAAGAGCCAGAAGCGCGCACACGGTGGAAGGACCGGAACGCGCGCCGCACCGCAGCATGTACCGCGCGATGGGTTTTACCGACGATGACTTCCATAAGCCGTTCGTCGGCGTAGCCAATCTGCACAGCGAAGTCACGCCCTGCAATTTCAACCTTGACACCACGACCCACCACGTCAAGGCCGGCGTTCAAAAGGCTGGCGGCAAACCCATTGAATTTCGCACGATTACGGTCAGCGATGCCATCGCCATGGGCCACCAAGGGATGAAGGGGTCTCTCATCAGCCGGGAGGTGATTGCCGATTCCATCGAAGTCGTCACCTTCAGCGAGGCTTTTGACGCCTTGGTGGCCATCGGCGGATGCGACAAAAACCTGCCCGGCATCCTGATGGCCGCGGGGCGGCTCAACATCCCGGCCGTCGCGCTTTATGGCGGAACCATTATGCCCGGACGCTTCCAAGGCCGCGCGGTCAGCATCGGAGACGTGTATGAAGCGGTCGGCGCCCACTCCAGTGGCCGCATGACCGATGCGGAACTCGATGAGTTGGAGCGCAAGGCTTGCCCAGGCGCGGGAACCTGCGGGGGCCTTTTCACCGCCAATACCATGGGATCCATCGTTGAGGCGTTGGGCATCGCCCTGCCCGGCAGTTCCGCGATTCCGGCGGTGGACCCCCGCAAACAGGCGTACGCCGAGGCGTCGGGAGCCGCGGTCATGCGGGCGCTGGAACTCGGCTTAAAAGCCCGCGACATCGTCACCCGCGAGGCCTTTGAGAACGCCATTACGCTCACGGCGGCCATGGGCGGCTCAACCAACAGCGTTCTCCACCTGTTGGCCGCCGCCCACGAGATGGACGTGCCGTTGACCATCGACGATTTTGACCGCATCAGCCGCCGCACGCCCCACATCGGTAATCTTAAACCCGGGGGGGAATACCTGATGGCCGACCTCGACGCAATCGGCGGCGTGCCGGTCATTTTGAAGATGCTGCTCGAGGCGGGCCTTATCCATGGGGACGCCATGACCATTACGGGACGGACCATGGCGGAAAACCTTGAGGACTTTTCCTTGCCGACCGCGCCGCAGAAGGTGGTCTTCCCGGTATCCCAGCCCATTCACAGCACGGGCTCGCTGGTCATCCTAAAAGGCAACCTGGCCGAGGAAGGCGCCGTCATCAAAGTCACCACCCATGACGAATCTGTCCGCTTCCGCGGCCCGGCCCGCGTGTTTAATAGTGAAGAATCCTCTTTTGACGCGATAAAATCCGGTGAAATTCAATCTGGACAAGTGGTGGTGATTCGCTACGAAGGCCCGCGCGGCGGCCCGGGCATGCGGGAGATGCTGGGCGTCACCGCCGCCATCGTCGGTCAAGGCCATCTCGATGACGTGGCGTTAATAACCGATGGCCGTTTTTCTGGCGCGACGCGCGGCCCGATGATTGGCCACATCGCTCCGGAAGCGGCCGTGGGAGGAACCATTGCGCTGCTGCAAGACGGAGACATTATTGAGATCGACACGGCGCGCCGCCTGCTGAAGGTCGACCTGTCCGACGAGGAACTGGCGAAACGCCGCGCGGCCTGGTCGCCCCCGGCGCCCAATTTTACCCACGGCATCTTTGCCAAGTACGCCCGGGTGGTGCAATCGGCGTCCAAGGGGGCCGTCACCACCGAATAAGTCAAACCCCCGGCGTGGCGGGTCGGGCGCGGCTGGACCTGAGCAACCTCTTGCCGCCAGCGGGTGAGAGGCGACACGCCCTGCCGTTCCCGCGCCAGCAGGATCTGCCGAGAGGGCCCGCCGGCATCTGCCGCGGGCCCTCTCCGGCATGCTTCCCCTCCCCCGTTCAGCCAAGGCTAGGCGCCGCTCAGCGCGGCGTCTCTGCCGGGTGGCGTTTCGCCCGTAGAGATCCTCGATACCGGGGCCCGGATCATCAGCCCTGGGCCGCCATACGCTGGACTTTAGCCACCAAGGGAGACGCGGGCGGAGAGCGGTAGGTCTTGGCCTTGGTCGGTTCGGCCAACGCGAATCCCAGCCCATCGGGCTGATGCCATGTGCACCGTCTACGCATCCGAACCACGAGCGCTGATGACATCCAGGTTAGTCGAAGTAATGACAAAATGACTTAGCGCCAACAACCCAGCGCTCAAAAAACAGGCGCGGCCAGCAGATATCTCATATGCCGGCCGCCCCCCAATTCATCGACAAGGTTAATCCCCGGCTAGAAATTTTTGGTGGTGCCCCTTGCCCCAAGCTGGCGTCGGGCCGCGCCTGGTTAGTACAGATTGCCGGTGCGCCGAGTACCGCTGTAGTCCAAAAAGACGGTCTTGGTCTCAGTAAAAAACAGGGTGCCTTCATGTGCCATTTCCCGGGGTCCCAAACCCGAACTCTTAATGCCGCCGAAGGGCAGTTGCGCCTCTCCGCCAATCGTGGGGTTATTCACATGAACCATGCCCACCTCGACCCGCTCAATGAACCGCTGCGCGGTCTTAATATCCTGGGTATAGATGGACGCGGTGAGCCCGTACTCCACCCCGTTGACGATCGCGATGGCCGCATCCAAAGTGTCAAACGACATCATGGCGAGGACCGGCCCGAAAATTTCGTCACGCGCTACCGCCATCTCCGGGCGAACCTCGCTCAGCACCGTAGGTGCCATGAATACGCCGTCGGCGCGCGCGCCGTCCCGCAGGCGATGGCCTCCCGCCAGCACCACCGCCCCCTCGGCCACGGCTTGTTCCACCATGGCCAGTCCTTGCGTCAACTGGTGCTCATCGATTACCGGTCCCATGGTCACATTGGCGGCATCGGGCGGACCGACCTCAATCTGTTCGATGCGGGCCAAACAGGCCGCTTCGAATTGTTGCCGGATCGCCCGATGCACCAAGACCCGGCTGGTGGCCGTGCATCGTTGCCCGGCGCAGCCGAACGCACCACCCACGACGCCTTCCGCCGCGACCGCCAAATCCGCGTCGGGCATCACCACCACCGCATTTTTTCCGCCCATCTCCATCGTCAATTTGATCGGCCGGCCCGCCAGTTGTTGCTGTAAACTGGCCCCCACCGCATTGGACCCGGTGAAACTGACCGCCTTGGTCAGCGGATCCAAGGCAATCGCCTGACCTACCACGGGACCGGAACCCAGCACCATATTGAGCACGCCTGCCGGCAGGCCGGCGTCCACAAAGCCCTTGACGATGGCCGTGGACATCAGCGGCGTCCACGAAGCCGGCTTAAAGACCACGGCATTGCCCGCCACCAGAGCGGGAGCCAGTTTCCACACGGGGATGGCAAAGGGAAAGTTCCACGGCGTAATCGCGGCCACCACCCCCAGGGGTTGCCGCACGGTATAGGTAAAATTATGCGGGATTTCCGACGGCGTGGTTTCTCCCGATAAGCGAAAACCCTCGCCCGCGAAAAATTCCAGCAGGTTCAACCCTTTTTGAATCTCACCGCGGGCTTCGGCCAGGGTCTTGCCTTGTTCCCGCATCATAATGAGAGCCAGTTCCTCGCGGCGTTCACTTAAGATCTGGTGGGCCTTCAGCAACACCCGCCCCCGTTGGGGCGCGGGGACTTCCCGCCAGTCCAGATACGCGTCATAAGCAACCTGGATCGCGTGGCGCACATCATCCGGGGTGGCCTCATAGAAGTACGCGATCTCTTGGTTGACATAACTCGGATCGCGGTCACTGACCCGTTTCCCCGTGGCACTGAGCCATTGCCCCCCGATGAATTGTTGACATTGCACCGCCATTACGGACTTCCTCCTCCATTGTCGAGCCTGCGCTCAGAACAACCCGCCGTGAGATCTGCGAAAATCGCATCCTGCCCGTTCGGCGGGGCGTCGCCGTCAGGCGTGCCGGGCACGCCAGTGTCCGGCTCGAGGTGGCGAAACGGAACAGGAAACCCCGAGAGGTCTCCTGTTCAGCGTGTAGCCCAGCAATAACCCGGCTACTCCCATTCGTCCGGGTCGGACGCTGCGTCAGCTGCCGCCTGGGCCAGGGCCATAAGAAACTTGGCCGCATCCACACCGTCCACCCAGCGATGATCAACCGTCAGGGAGAGCGGCAACACCAGTCCCGCCGAGTCCGGTTCCGACGCTCCCACGCCCAAAATGGCCACCTCGCCGCGCGACAGGCGCGGCGTAAAGTATTCTATACCCCACGGCCCCAGATTGGACAGGGTAAACGTTGGACTGGCTCCGGCGGGGGAGACCGCATCGCCCGCCTCCCGGCGCGCGCGAATGGCGTGAAGCGCTCTGTCCCAGCCTGCCGCCCGGTCCGGCGCCGGCACAATCACCGCGCGGGTCAGTCCCTCATCGGTAGCCACGGCGACGCCCAAACGCAATGATGCGGCGGGGTGAAACCCCTCGGAGTCAATGCGCCCGTGCAGTGTAGACGCCTCCCCTAACGCCATCTGCACGGACCGCGCCATCAGCGCCAACCAGCGGCGATCGGCGGCCATCACCCATCCCGTCAGCCGAATCTTGCGATGCACCGTATAAGGCAAAGCGGCCGCGTCGGTCAGGGTGCGGATCAACGCCTGGCGGAACGGGGAGAGCGGCTCCGGGGGAAGACCGACGGTAGCCGGTGGATCACCACCCGGCACTCTCGTTTTATACCGCTCCAATAGATTCATGGTCAAGGGCTCGCCGGGAAACGCCCGCGCCACCTCGGTGAGATCCCATCCCCGCTCCGCAGCCTGGCGCCGAACCGCCGGAGGCGCGGGCACAAACGGGGCGCGCGCGGTTTCGCCCGCACCCTTGACGATTACGCTCCCCAGAACCTGTTCGGGACCAAAGGCCTCCCCTTCCGCCAGCTTATGCCGAAGAACTCCCGCCGCCGGCGATACAATTTCGAACGATACCTTGTCCGTCATGGCCTCCGCCACCACGGTATTGACCTCCACCGCCGCCCCGTCGTCATAAAGCCAGTGGGTCAAGACCGCTTCCGCATCGGCGTGCACCGAGAACCGCGTCACAATATCCATCGCCGTCTATGCACCCCGTGCCCAAGCAGTCAGCACCGCCTCAATCGCGTCGGCCGACGGGATCACGGCTTGCTCCAGCACCCTGCTATAGGGTATGGGAACATCCGGCACCGCCAGCCGCCGGATGGGAGCCTCCAGATAATCGAGCGCCTCTTCGGCGGCGATGGCCGCCACCTCGCCGCTCATGCCGAACGACCGGTAATCCTCGTCCACCACCAGCAAACGGTGGGTCCGGCGCACCGAATCGACGATGGCCGCCCGATCGATGGGAACCAGCGTGCGCAGATCGATGACCTCCGCGTCGATCCGGTCCCGAACCGCTTCCGCGGCGCGCACCGCCCGATGCACCATGGCCCCAATTGTGACGATGGTGGCGTCGCGGCCCGGACGGGCGACGGCGGCCTGCCCGAACGGGATGCGATACGAACTCTCGGGAACTCCCACCGCCGCCTGATCGTCGGAAGGCATCCAGCCCAGTCCCATTAGACCCTTGTGAAACGCAAACAGCACGGGGTTGTCATCGGCAATCGCTTCCAGCATAAGCCCTTTGGCATCGAAGGCGTTGGACGGCATCACGACTTTTAATCCGGGGATGTGGGCAAACAGTCCGGTCAAGACCTGACTGTGCTGAGCGGCATCGCTGTACCCGCCTCCCACCGCCGTCATCAGCACCACCGGATGTTTGACCGTTCCACCCGACATGTAATAGTTTTTGGCCAGGTGATTATAGATTTGATCCATCGCCACCCCGAAGAAATCGACAAACATCAGTTCCACGATGGGACGCAAGCCCTCCGCCGACGCCCCGATGGCGGCGCCGATAAAGGCGCTCTCCGAGATCGGGGTGTCAAGCACCCGTTCCGAACCCCATTTCTCATAAAGCCCGCCCGTCGCGCCAAAAATTCCGCCGTACGGACCCACATCCTCTCCCATCACCAAGACGCTGGGATCCTCCGTCATCGCCTGATCAATGGCTTCGCTTATCGCCCGCGCCATGGTCAGTTTTCGTTCCGCCACCGACGTTGCCATGGATACCCGTCCCCCTTATTGAATAATCGGCATAGCCTGATTGCGAACCGCAGCGGCTCCTTAGGAGGCCTGCGACACCTCCGGCGCGGCAAAGACGCCGGTTAGAGCCGTGCTCGGGTCGGGGGTTTCCGACTGCCGGGCATAATCCACCGCGTCGGCCACTTCTTTCGCCACCGCCGCCTCGATCTCCGCGTCCTCGGCAGCGGTTAGCCAGTTTCGCTCCATCAGCATCTGCCGAAAGCGCGGAATCGGATCCTGTTGCCGCCAGGCGTCTTTTTCTCCAGCCTGCAAATAGCCCTCCGCATCGCCCTGGAAATGACCGTACAGGCGGCTGGTTTCGATCTCGATCAGGGTGGGGCCGCTCCCCGCGCGGGCCCGCGCGATCGCCTCACGCGCCACCTCGTCCACGGCCAGCACGTCGTTGCCCGCCACGTATAGTCCGGGAACGCCATAGGCGGCAGCGCGGTCACTGTTTTTCGCAATCGCCGTCGACCCCGCCTTCGGCACCGACACGGCATAGTGATTGTCCTCAATCACAAACACCACCGGCAGATGCCAAAGCGCCGCCAGATTCAGACTTTCGTGAAAGGTCCCCTGGTTGGCCGCGCCTTCGCCGGCAAACGCCACCGCGACGCGGTCGTCGCCGGCGCGGCGAAATGCCATGGCGGATCCCACCGCCGGGGGAAATCCCGCGCCGACAATTCCGGAGCAACTAAAGTGCACGGCCGGATCGAATAGATGCATATGACCGCCCTTGCCCCCGCACAGGCCGTCCTGGCGCCCAAAGATCTCGGCCGTCATGCGCTTTAAATCCACGCCCTTGGCGATCGCGACATGGTGCGGGCGGTGGGTGGAAGTTACCGCGTCTTCCGGCCGCAAGTGCCGGCATACCCCGACCGCGACCGGTTCTTGCCCGGCGGCCAAATGCATTTCACCGGGAACTGTCCCTGCCGCGATGGAAAAGAGCGGCGTCTTGCCCTCAACATAGATTTCCGCCATCTGATCCTCGTAACGCCGAATGAGTCGCATCATGCGATACATCGCGCGTGCCTCGTCCGCTGTCAACCCAATCCCTCCTCATGCATCGTGCGAATTCTTCTCCGGCCCTGGGGGGTTTTACCCGAACTGGTCTCAGGCTTTGGCTTGCTGCCCGTCATCTCCGCGCCCTGTGAAACGGTTTGACCCAATCTGTTTCTTCCACATCAGCAGACATTGTCCTGCTGATTTTCGGTGCCGGCTGCCGAAATTATTGGACTTTTTTTGTTTGTCAGTTATTGCCGCATCCCCCCGCGGCTTGTCGGTTAAGACCCTTGGAGTTGACAAATTTACCGGCCTGCTTCGCAACCCCGGAGCGGCAGCGCATCCCCGCCTAGGCACCCCTGACCAGCCGGCCGAATATCGTGCGGTTAGCTGCGGGCAACAATCTGAACCCCGCGCAACAATCGAGCAAGGGAGGTTTTCTCGATGGACGCCGCTCCCGAACTGGCCGCCTCGGACCTGCATCAGACCCGGTTCAGCTTAAGTGCCCGCACCGAACACGCCGCCCGCCAAGCCTTGTTGGGGCGCCATCGCGGATTGCGCGCGCTTTGGCCGTTTTTAGGCCCCGCCTTCATCGCCGCGGTGGCCTACGTTGACCCCGGAAACTTTGCCACCAACATCCAAGGCGGCGCCGAATTCGGCTACAACCTCCTGTGGGTCGTGGTCCTAGCCAATCTCATGGCCATGGTCATCCAGTCCCTGTCCGCCAAATTAGGCATCGCCTGCGGGCAGAATCTGCCCGAACTCTGCGCCCGCTATTACTCGCGGCCAGTTGTCCTAATCATGTGGGTCATCAGCGAATTCGCCGCCATGGCCACCGACTTGGCCGAGTTCCTGGGTGCCACCTTGGGCCTTAATCTGCTGCTGCACATCCCCTTGTTGGTAGCCACGGTGATTACCGGGATCGCCACCTATCTCATCCTGTCGCTCGACAAAAAGGGGTTCCGTCCCTTGGAGTGGCTCATCGCCGGTTTGGTGATGGTCATCGCGCTCTCCTACGGGGTCGAAACCGTTCTGTCCCGCCCGAATTGGGGGCAGGTCGCCTATCACGCGGTGGTGCCCTGGGTAGGCAATTCCGCCAGTGTGCTGCTAATTGTCGGGATTGTGGGGGCGACGGTCATGCCGCACGTCGTCTACCTGCACTCGGGGTTGACCCAATCCCGGATTCTGCCGCGGAACCAAGCCGAACGACTGCAGATCTACCGGTTTGAACGCATCGACGTGGCTCTGGCCATGACCTTGGCCGGTCTCATCAATCTGGCCATGCTGTTTATGGCCGCGTCGGTCTTTCATTTCACCGGTCATCAAGCGGTCGCCAACATTACCACCGCCTACCGCACCTTGACGCCAATTTTGGGCGCCGCCGCCGCCGGTGTCTTCCTCATCTCGTTACTGGCGTCGGGCATCTCCAGCTCGGCCGTGGGGACCATGGCCGGTCAGGTGATTATGCAGGGATTTGTCGGATTTTCCATCCCGGTCGGGATTCGCCGGCTCATCACCATGTTGCCCACGGTGGTGATTGTGGCGCTGGGGGTAAATCCCACCGAAACCTTGATTGTCAGTCAAGTCGTGCTCTCGCTGGTCCTGCCCGTCCCGATTGTGGCCTTGGTGCGCTTCACCGGACGCCAAGACATCATGGGCGCGCTGGTCAACCGTCCGCTGGTGCAAGCGGCGGCCTGGCTGGTGGTGGCGGTGATTGTCGGACTCAACGCGACGCTGCTGCTGCAGATGGCGGGCATCACCCTGCCCGGCCTCGGCGCCTGACTCCCTGGCCCACCGCGCCCTGCCGCTTGGGCGGGGTGTTCGGTTGGCCAATGGCAATCAGGCCAGCCGCATCCTTCCGCCGCTTATCGCCGGGAGGCCATGTGAAAAACCCAGCGGGCGTTTTGCTCCCTATCGGCGATGACACCGAGATGGCTGTCGCCGTCACTTTCTTGAGAAATATCACAACACGCCATACCAGGCAGGATTTGGCCGTCGCGGACCAACGGATTGATATACCGTTTGCCAGATCCCAGGCTTTACCGCATCCCGCAACCTGAGAAACATACCCCGCCTTGCCCAAAACGGTCGCGCGCTCCCGTGGGGAGGTCGATTCGTCGGTCGTCTCCCAGGCCGCGACACCGCGTGACCCCGATCGCCAGGGGAACCTCGCCAGGTCGCGGGCCGTCGGCCCTGCACGTCCAACCGAGTCCGGGTCCTGCCGTTCGCTGGCCCATGTCCGCGCGTGCGGAGCGCCGCTTGGGGAAAGATTGCGATGCACGTCGTGTTTTTCCGCTGCGCGGGGCGAGATGTGCCCAAGAAGACTGTCGGTGTTGGTTCGGGAAGACAAACCCCGCGAGGCCCTTCACACCTTTGCCACCCCGACCGGCGATCGGGGCGGGTTGGCGCGCGGCGAGACCGCCCCCGCCCAACAGGCCGCATTGGCCGATGTTCGCCCCGCCGTCGGATCCGCTTCCCTCGGCTCACGCAGAGACGGCGATTGCTGGGAAGGGTGCCTCGTGCCGTTGCCGCCACTCTCCTGGAGGCCTTGACAGCGGCTAAACCCACCCGCTTGGCCAGGGGCGCCCGAACTCCGCACGGCATCGGCGGTGGGGTCGATTTCTGCCCGAACCGTCTCGGCGGTCCGTCGTCCGATCCCGGGATGCGACTCCGTGAGATCCCCGGGTCGCGAGCAAAGGGACCAGGCGTCTCGACTGCGGTGTCCAGCGCGGGCGCGGGCGGGACTGCAGGTGCTGGGTCAGCAGGATCAGCTGATGGGGCCCCATCAGCGGCCAAATGGCCCGCGCTCATTCCGCAGGCGTGGCCCGGAGGCGGTCATCCACCGCCCTCCCGCTATCCTGCCGGGATCTGCCGGCCCGTGCCAGATTAGTACACCCCTCGATTCGGCTCTCCCTGCTCTCCGAAGAGGCACACTCCATGGCTCCCGAGGGCGTTCGGTCAAATAGCCGTGCAGGCTCGTGGTGCTGAAGAGATTACCGACCCCGCGAATATGAGACGGCAGACAACCATGATACTCCTCCCCGCAAGGTTGGGAGGGCGCTTGCTCCGTCGAGAGAGTGGCCATCATTTCCCTGGCGCGCCACTTGGGACTATTACAGGTTCCAAACCGGCGATGACCCAGGTTTGCAACTCTGTCGGGCGGGCGCGATAGCTTACCAGAATCGGGCGTAAATCCCCGGCCTTTAGGCCTGGGGAGTCGTCACGGACAGGCAGCGGGGCTTATCGAGAGCGTGCTCGCGGAGAGGCAGGGAGAGGCATAACGTTTGGCAGATTATGGTGTGACGGATTGGCGTTCCACGGAAGAAGAGAGGGTGAAGGCGGCGCGAAAATTCCGCCGCGTTATTAGAAGGAAGGATGGTATACGATGGCTGTTCGCCTAGAAATGATTACGCTGGCCGACACCGTGGCCGCGACGATCAAGAAGCTCAATCAGGTATTCCCCGCGAACAGGGGGTGTTACCTGCCCCTCTGATGGTGCAGGTGCAGGGAGGTGGTGGACCGCCTCCGACATCGCCGACCCCAGCGACGGGGCGATCCCTGACGGAATTTGGGATTTCTCCGTCGCCCTGCCGTTGAAATACCTGATGGCGGTTCCCGGAGAGAAGGGCGATCGCGTGACGGCGAGTTCGCCCCAAATAGCGTCTCCCGCTCCGCACCTGGCCCTGACGGGTCAGGTGTAAGCGGGTCAGCGTGGTGTGCGGATCTCCCACTGGTAAGGCTCACCCGCGTCGAACGTGCAACGTGGTGGGAATTGTGGTGCGCTAGAGGCAAGATGATAAGGAGGAAGGAAGTCGATGAAACTGAAAAAACCGAGCCGTGGAGCTCAATTGTTTGCCGAGGGGGCGGGGGCCATTGGGCTATGTCCCGCCTGTCACCAGTATGTCGTCGATATGAGCGGCGCGCCCTACGGGTGGTGCCCCCAATGTTCTCAGGAGGTCCGACTGAGACCGACGGCCCAAGTGCGCGACGAGTTAAAGGCGATGGGGCTAACCTTCCCCAACTTCTCGTCCGTCTCCCCCTTCGCGGGGCAACCCGTCTCCCCCCATCCCCTGATCGAGGGGACGCGCGCAACATTTGATATCCGCGTCTTTCTGGATGAACCGTGGGCCTCTTTGACCGAAGTGTTTCCTGATGAGTGGGACCATTGGCAAGACGTCGTGATGGCAAACGTTTTCGGGGGAGAAAGGGGCGAGTACGGAGATCTCAAGGGAGAAAGCTGGGTGATGGACCCCCTGGGCGCGCAGGAGGCCGAGGCGATGGCGGCCCAGTGGGCGCGACAAGTGCGCGAATGGCAACGGGCTGGCGCCAACGAATGGCTCTTGTTGTTGCGCAGCCGCGCACGCAAGTGGCCCCCCCTCTATCGCCAGGGCCGAGAGAAGGCTTTGCGCCAAAGTCTCACTTTGCATCGCCACCCTGCTCTGTTTGCGGAACTCCTCGGACTTATCCAGAACGCGCCGTAAAACCCCCAGCTAGACCTGGGGACCGTTCGTACCCCAAAGGGTATATCAAGCCGGTTGGCCCGATAGGCCAACTATGCTAGCATGTTCTTAAGAGTCGTCGGTGTGAAACGAAAACCACGTTCCACACCGCCATGAATGCAGAACGCAGGCCGGAACACGCCCGGTGGGAGTGAGGAGCGCCCTCCCGTGGACCATGTGCTCGGAGAGTGCGAACGGCACCAGCCCTAAGCAGCGATGGCGCAAGGAAGCCGGAACCCGCACTCGCGAGAGGCGGGAATCCCCACCAGTACTCGCTGTAAAGCTCGCCGGATTTATCCGTGCGGAGGATGTCAAAATTGGGGGGGTCCGCAAACTCAAACCGCCCGGGACGCAACCAGACTTGCCAGCCTAAGGAGCGATCACTATCCCCACCCGCCCGTTTGACACGCGCCATGTGCTGATGATGTTAATCGCCGGCGCGTCCTATGGAGTGACGACCCCGGTCGTCAAACTCGCGGTCGCCCACCATATTCCGGTGGGCGTGGTTACCGTCCTGCAATACCCATTGCCGCTGCTGCTATTTTCCCTGGGCGCGCGGGTCGCGCGCCCAGACTGGCCGGCGCTCCGCCGCCACTGGCCCTGGTTGCTGCTTGCCGGCGCTGCCAGCGGCGCCACCTCCCTGTTCTATTATCAGAGCCTTCGCCTGGTGCCCGCGGCTCTGGGCGTCGTCTTGCTATTCCAGTTTGTATGGATCGCTCCGTTGGTCTCCTACCTCATCAACCGGATCCGGTTGCCTCGGCATCAGGGGCGGGCCATTCTCGTCATCTGGGCGGGAACCCTGTTGGCCGCTGGCACGATGTCCGGAATTGGCGACATACATGCCCTGGGCATCGCCTTGGGGCTTTTGGGAGGCGTCGCCTATGCCGTCAGTCTGGTGGTGTCCGGACGCATTCCCGACCAGATCTCGCCGTGGCATCGGTCGCTGGTATCCACCGCCGCGGGATGCTTGATGCTGGTATTGCTCTATCATCCCTGGCCGTTAGGGGTGCCACTCGCCTCCGCCTTGGGATGGGGCACTCTCGTCGGGATCTTTAGCCAGTCGCTGCCCGTCCTCTTGATTTATCTCAGCGCGCCCTATTTGGGCGGCGCCCTCACGGGAATATTGGCCGCGATGGAACTGCCGGTGGCGGTCTCACTGTCTAGCCAGTGGTTGCACGAACCGGTCGGATTGGCGCAATGGGCGGGGGTGGCTGCCATTTTGCTGGGAGTGGTCTGGGGCTCTTCCCGGCCTAGGGAACCCTCACCGTCATCGTGAGCGACTGGTTTTCACCCGGTCGGCAGGCTGGCCTTTAGTTGGCGGGTCGGGTTGCGTCAGGATCCTTCTCGAGCCGATTGGATTCCGGAAAAAGTCCGGGCAGAGTGCGGGCCTGCTCGCCGTCACCGGCCACAGCGCGCCCGCGGCGGGATTTTTGCCATCATGGCCAAGGCTGCCTTTAATGGTCCGGACTGCGCTTCGCAGAAAAAGGCCTCATTGAGGGGAAACCGGTAAACGTGCACTCCCGCGCCTGCTACCAATCGCCAGCGACGGCCGCGTCGCACAACACGGGCACCACCCCCGGCAATATATGGCCGACGGCACTGATCGGCCCCGCGCCCCCAAGCGCCAGGAGAGGGAATCCCAGCGTTTGCAAGCCGGAATAGACCTAAAAATCGCTGCCCAACAGATCTTCGAACCCCGTTTGCGAACGCGTCGCCACAGGCTTTCGGTGCGGATCTTCGCGAAGCTGTTCTTCGGTCTTGCGGGCCCAAATCTCCGCCTCCCGTTGCGGCCACACAATTGGACCGGATGCCGCACGTCTTCGACCAAGACGCCGGCCTCCCGATTCAATTGCTCCGCTTGGTGGCAAACGTCGCGTTATTTGGCTCAGCGCTCACCAGGCTTGGTTTGGCGCTTATAGGACTTGCTGTGCGTCTCTTTGAAGGGGGCGTGAGTCAGGGCACCCGCCGTTCAAGACGCGTGATGCGCTCTTCGTGGTTGGCGAGCATGCGGCCCAGCTGGTCGTGGACGGTGGTGACGCCTTCCGCCACCAACTGGACCTGATGCCGCACGTCTTCGACCAAGACGCACGTCTCCCGATTCAATTGCTCTGCGTGGACCATCAAGTCCTGCCGTGTTTCCTGATTCAACTGGTCGGCATGCTCTCGCGATGCGGCGATTTGCTGCGTCACGTCTTGGCGCAAGGCGTCCAGATACGATTTGAGTTCGGCGTCCATCGGCTCATCCTTTCCCCTGCCACTGATGGTCGATCGAGAACAGGATTCCCCGTCGCCAGCCGGGATTCCTGCCGTTGGCCCGGCGGCGGCGAAATTTTTTGGCGCCTTGCAAACCATCAGGGACTCGCTGGGGTTGGGACGGCTGTTGGGGACACCGGAGCTGCTGGGGCGTTGCACAAGACGTTCGCCACAAACCCGGAAATAGTCCGAATACATCTCCGTTAACGGTCCGGGCGTACATTATTCGGTTAACTACCATCTAACGACTGAACTCTGAGCACATGTCGATGCAAGCTTGTGAGGCTCTTTCTCAAAGTATCGGATGAACGGGGAGGGCGTGAGTCAGTGGTACTAGGCAATTTGGGTCGCCGAAACCTCGGTTGGTGTTATAATCTGATAAGGCGGCGACGGCCACTCGGTGTTCACGGAGGTTTTGAGCGATGTCGGAGGTGTTGGTCCGGTTTTTAATCGAGCCCTTTCATGGGCCTAGCGAGCGATGTGGCTGAGCGGTTCCGGCGGTCCCCCCACCAGGCGCGACCCCGGAAGCGAATCGGGTAGCGTGGGATTTCGCCTCCCACGTCGTCGGGATCGTCGGGAGAGGTGGCCGGACCTGGAGTGTAGACGCCCAGCCTGCGCGGATCCCCCCGGCATTTCCCACACCCGGGGCGCAGATGTCAGGGGGTGCCGTGATGTCCTCGCGGTTGCCCCTTGCCGAGGCCCCAGGGCATCCCGCCAGCCGATGCCGTGGCGGTCCCCGGGGGTATGCGAGAGGGGGGATCGAATCCTGGATCCAGCCCATTGTCAAGGCCGATTTGAAAATCTCCAAAAACGCCGACGGGATTTCGTCAAAACGGCTGAGATCATTTCACAAAAATGCCGGTGGAATTTCGTCAAAATGGCCGATGGATAATCACCAGGGAATCTGGAGACAAGTGAATGCCGTGGGGTCCGGCTGAGACCAGTTCATCCGGGGAACCGAGGTCGGCCACAAGTTCAAAGCTCCCCAGGGGCGCGCACTTGGCGCACGGACTCAGACCCCCGGCGCCGGTCCCCATCCCTTGCCCGTTCATCCGGTACCCCTGTCGCTCGCGCTCCCATCGCTGCCGCGGGGCCGCGGTGACGCCCGGCAACTGGCCGGTTGCGCGCATTCCCACCGCTTTTGCGTTCCCTCGGCACTTTGTCCATGGTCAGATAATTATCGTGAGCATTACCGGCGACGGTTCCCATCCCGAATTCACGGAACAAGGGTCTTGCCCCCGCCGGTATCCGCACCGCCAGGGGCCCCATCCGCGCCCGCAGCGCAGGCTGCCCCGACCAATGTTCGGTCTGCAGCTATCCTCATCTCACCCGACCAACCCGACGGGATGTTCTTTCGGATCTCATTTATCACCTTCGTGCCGACGGCGGCCGTCTGTCAATGGAAATATTGTCCCCTATCTGACAGGCTGCTCGGCCGCCAT
This sequence comes from Bacillota bacterium, assembly GCA_021797825.1. Taxonomy (GTDB): domain Bacteria; phylum Bacillota; class Sulfobacillia; order Sulfobacillales; family Sulfobacillaceae; genus JAJZZA01. The sequence continues at coordinate 19,632 of JAJZZA010000008.1, forward strand.
CAGCCGATAATGCCGCGTTCGCGGGCGCGAGCCAGCGCCTCGACCCGGTTGCGGGCACCAAGTTTTCGCATCACCTCGGAAAACAGGTTCTTGATCGAGCCTTCCGCCATAAACAGGTGGCGTGATATCTCACGGTTGGTCAATCCCAGCTCGGCCAAGGCCAACACCTGCCGTTCCCGCTCCGAAATCGGCTCGGCCTGCAAAATCGCCCCCAGCCGGCCGGTCATGCCCGGCGCGATCCAGGTGCCGCCCGCCAGAACGGTCTGGATTGCCGCCACCACCTCTCGAGTCGGCGCGTCTTTCAGCAAATATCCGCTGGCTCCGGCCGCCATGCCTTCGGCTAGGTAGGAGTCCTTGGCAAATGTCGTCAGCAGGAGACACCGGCATGCGGGCACGGTTTGGCGAATTTCGCGCGTCGCCCAGATCCCGTCTCCGTCGGCCATCTGCACATCCAGCAACACCACATCCGGCCGCAGCCGGGCAGCCATTTCCACCCCAATCCGGCCCGAAGCCGCTTGTCCCACGACGTCAAGCGAAGACTGCAAACTTAACAAGGCGGCCAACGCCTCGCGCACCAATTCCTGGTCCTCAACCACCAAGACGCTCACGCGGCTCAACCTCTCCACCGGTCCCCGCCTCCTTCCATTGCCAATCCAATTGCGTTCCGCGCTGGCTGCCAGCGCCGATCCGAAACGTTCCGCCCCAGCGCGCGGTCCGCGAGCGCATGCCGGATAGCCCGGAGCCTTCGGGCCCCCGCAACCCGGCTCCATCGTCCGCCACCGTCAGGCCCAGCGGCCGCTCGGTCAACGTGATGACCACGCGGCTGGCCTGCGCATGCCGCAGTACATTGGTGACGGCTTCGCGCAGCATGCATCCCACGTCCTCCAAAAAACCCGGGGACAGGTTGTCGGGCCACTCCCCGACCACCTTGACCAGGATCCCGGCACCTTTAAGGGAGTCCTCGGCCTCGTCAATCATTTCCCGAATGGCTCGCGGCTGACCGGTCGTACGAACGACGCTCCGCACTTCATCCAGCGAGCGCCGCGCCGCCACCAGCAGGTCCCCCGCCTGCCGCTTGGCATCATCCCACTGGGCACGCTGCAGCCGTTCCTGCAACAACTCCGCTTTGAGCACAATGAGCGTCAGCGAATGACCCATGACGTCATGCAGGTTTTGGGCGATTCGCTCACGCTCCTTAAGCCGGACATACTCTGCCTCGCGTTCGCGGGCGCGAGAAAGTGCAGCATAAGCCTCGTTGAGCCGCAAGGTCTGGGTAATGCCATAGGTGTTGCCCACCATCGCCGCAAAAAACACAATCGCCCAGGGAACGGCTTGGGTCCACGGCTGCCCGCCCAAGACGGAACGGGTGGCAATAGCGGCCAAACCCCCATCCACCATCAACGACACCGCCACCGGCAAACGGGCATAACCCGTGTCGGCGGCCACGACAAACGGCGCGAATACTCCCACGTTCGGGGCCGACCAGGCGATTAGGGCGGCCGCACCCGTCTCGAGCGCCAGCCCCCACCGAAACCACCGCGTGTTTTGGCAATAGAGGCCCCAAATCGCCAACGCCGCGCTTAAGGCCAAGGCTCCCAACAGCCCAGGCAATTGGGCGGGACGGGCGGTCAAGGCCAACGCCGCGACCGGCACCACCAGCACCACCCAGCGCACGATTCGCCATACCCGATTATCCCCCCTAATCACGGGGCGCCTCCCAGCGAAAGAAACGGGTCGCCAACCCGCCGCCAATCAAAGCCGTCGCCAAGAGACCCGCCATCTCGGGCATCACCGCTGCCCAGGTCGCGTTATGCACCGCCACCGCGCGCAAACCCTCGGTCAGAAAGCGCAACGGCAGAAAATTCGCCACGGGCTGCATGGCTTTGGGCAATTGGCTGACGGGGAAAAACACGCCGGCCAAAAACATCATCGGCAGGCTGATGACATTTGTCAGTGCGCTGGCCACTTCCATGGTATCGGACACGCCCGCCACAAAAAATCCCAAACTCATAAAGGCCAGCGCCCCAACCACCAGCACCGGCACCAGCGTCATCAACGAGCCGGCAGGACGAAACCCATACACCGCCGACGCAATCCCGACGATGAGAACGGCCTGACCAAACACCATCACGAATTGCGCCGTCATCCGCGCCGCAATGAAGGTTAGGGTGGGGACGGGCGTCCCGCGAATCCTCCGCAACACCCCCTGGCGCCTTAACACCACCAGCGAGATTCCCGAAAATAGACCGGTGTTCATCAGCGCCATGCCTAAAATGCCAGGCACCAGGAAATCGATAAAAGTCTCTCCCTGTCCGGTCAAATGGCGCACCGCCACCGCCATGAACGGGACTTGGCCGGTTGCCCGCAGATTGGCCCCCGCCAGTTCCCCTTCTACCAGCGCCAACGCCGATTGCGAGGTGGATGAGTGGTCGCCGGTCAACAGCACCTGGTGTCCTTTGATGGCCACCACCAGATTGACCTTCCCTTGACGAAGCGCCCCGATGCCCTGCCCGGACTGCACCCGGATCCCCGGAGTCTGCCGGAGCACCGGGGTCACGATGGCGCGGGCGGTTCCCGAACCGGTCAGGCCAACCGCGGCCCGAAAGCTGCTGTGGCCGAAAACCGCGCCAATCAGCACCATAAAGATGACGGGAAAAGCAAAGTTCCAAAACAGAATGTCCCGCGCCCGAAACATCATCGCGACGTGGGCACGCACCAGCGCGAAATACGCCTTCATGACAACTCCCTTCCGGTAAGCCGCAAGAACACGGTCTCCAGCGACGCCGGCAAAATCGCCAAATGACTGAGTCGGGCGCCGTGGTGCTGAACGCTCTCTAGAATGCGGGCGGTGTCGGCGGGCGGGCTGCTGCTGCTGCGAATCCAGCGGCCGCCTTTGGCGGCAAACCCGTAGGGCGGTTCCGCCAAATACTCGAGGCCTTCGCCCGCAACTTCCAGCGACGCGTCGCCACCGTACGCCGTGACCAACTCCGGCACCGTTCCCTCCGCCAACACCCGTCCCTGATCAACCACCACGACGTGATCAGCCAGCGCCGTGGCTTCCTCCATGTAATGCGTGCTCAGCACCACGGTCCGGCCTCCCCGGCGCATCTCCCGCACCAGTTTCCAGATGCTTTGCCGAGCGCCCGGGTCTAGTCCCGTGGTCGGCTCATCCAAAAACACCAGGTCCGGATTGTTCACCAGCGCCAGTGCCAAAGCGGCCCGCTGCTGCTGTCCGCCCGAGAGTTGCACAATGCGCGCATCAGCCTGAGCCGATAAGCCAACCCAGTTCAAGAGCTCGGTCAAGGGCATGCCCCTGCGGTAGAACGACCCGTAAAGCCGAAGCGTCTCCCGCAGGGTTAAGCGGTCAAAAAACGCCGTGGCTTGGAGGCTTACGCCGATCCGTTCTTTAAGCTTGCGCCGATCCCGGCGCACGTCGAGGCCGAGCACCCGGGCCTCCCCTTGATCCAAATCGCGGAGTCCCTCCAAAACTTCCAGCAGGGTGGTTTTCCCGGCGCCATTGGGTCCCAGCACGGCCACCACCTGCCCCGTCGCCACCGTCAGGTCGAGGCCGTCCAAGGCAACCTGCGTGCCATAGCGTTTTGCCGCCTGACGCACGACCACCGCTTCCATTTTATCGCCTCCCCGATAACCATGACATCACCCGTCCCCAATCCCTAGACCCACCGGTCACCGATTGCGGGTGACTTCCGTCACCACCCACCCGGGCCAACCGGGGGTGGCGTCCATCCCGTCACCGGCTGACCCTGGCTCGCCAGGGTTTATGAACCCCCGCCTGCTCGCCGCCTCCCGTCACCGCAATCCGACCGTCGCTCATCAAGGCCTCCAAGGTCCGAATCCACAAGCCGGAGCCCCGGCGGGCGCTTTACCTCCCGGTCTCGCGGGGGTCAGTCCGCGCCATCCGGCCGTAATCAGCCCGGGCTGGCGGTCCAATGTCCGCAGCCGCCCCCCGCCGGGCATAAAAAAACCGGGAGGAAAAACCTCCCGGCTGCGTGGGGTAGCGTGGACGGATCTCTTTACGACCGATGCCGTGGAGCTGCGATCACACCGAGCGCAATCACCGCGCCCACGATTAACAGAATCAACCCGCCCACAAACGGGGACAACTGAAAGGGCCAGGCGCTTCGCCCCATAAATCCCATTCCGGCAATGCCCAGCACGCTGCCCAGCGTAAACCGCGTGGCGGCAAATCCCCGCCTCACGACTCCACTCCGCGTTCGGCTACTGCGGCCTGTTCGTGCAAGGGATGGGTCTTGTAGTACTCACGCCAAATCAGCCGATGCACCCCCAGATAGCGGGGGAGGCGATTAAGAATCGGGATCCAGGGCGCGAACATCATAATCACGAACAGCACCATGCCGGACCCCAAGGCCATGGCATCGGCCGCGGATGCGTTGGCGATATAGGGGATTTGATAAATCGCGGTCACGATCGTCATCCACCAGGGTCCGGGATATGGCGCCCGTTCTTCGTGGATAATCCCCCACTGACCGCCTTGCAGTTCAAGCTTCCCGGCCTCGTTCTGCAGGGGTCGGCCCTGCAGGAACAGTAGCGCGTTTTGATTGTCGAACTGGTAATCCGCCGGAGTCCGGTTCAACGCGCCGGACAACAGGCCGCTTTGTCCCAAATGCAGCATGTCGTTCATCATCACCGACACCGGTCCGTAGTTGCCGGGCGGCAGTGAGATCGACGAGCCGTGTTTGACCGCGTGGCTCAGGCCATTGCCGTACGCGGTTTCCCAAGCCGCCTGCTGACTGGGCGAGGCTTGGTTAAACGCCGTCAACGCCGTCTGCAGGGACGGGTCGAGATGGGCGGCTTGCGACAACGGGCGCAACACGAACACAACCTTGGCGTTGACCGGATGGAGGATCCCCACCCATTTCTGCACGACGTCCTGCAGCGATCCGGTCCCGTTGTTGTAAGGTGGCCCATAGTTGGCAACCGACCCGGTGCCGTTTAAGGCATCTAGCGCGACCGACTCGAAGGTGCGCGGATGGGCGGCGGCATAGGTCTGGATCTTCAGCGCGGGTCGCACCGGCTCATGGAACACCGCCGACAGCACCGACGCAATCACCGCCACCACGACCGTAGTGGAAAACAGGTGTTTAAGAAAATCGACCGGCACATAGTGATACTTGTGGGTGACGTCAGTGCGCGGATGGTACATGGCTTCGGCCCCCCTCCTCATGCAACTGCGCGGCCCGCTCCCGGTCCGACGGATAGGGGGGCACAACCCCTTTAATCCGGATCATGGCAATATGCATGGCGATGATCCCTCCCAAAATAAAGGGAAACACGATGACGTGAAGCCCGTACATCTGGCCCGCGTTAAGGGTATTAAACCACGCCAAGCCGAGCGCGTTCAGACCGTCTTTGGCCTGCACCGCATTCCACTGCGAGTAAAAGTCCCCGCGCACCAAGTACCCGGTAAACGCGGTCGGAATGGCAATCAGCAAGGCCAAAGTGCCCAACAGCCAGGTCCTCTCCCGCCCGCCGCGCCAGGCGCCCGAAAAGAACACCCGCAGCAGATGCAAGATCATGAAAAAGAAAAACGCCTGAACCGACCAAAAATGCACGCCGCGCAGAAAAAACCCCAATGCCGAGATCGTCCACCATTGCGGCCCGTTGGCAGCCATGATGATTCCCGAAATCAACAAAATCACAAAGCTTGACGCCGTCAACGATCCTAACGTGTACATGAAGCCGGTCGCATACTCCGGAAGTTCCGTGGGAAGCCATGTATCGAGACTAAACAGCTCGGCGCTTTTTTCCCGCATGGAGACGGTCCAGTTGCGCTTGCCGGTTGACATCCCGCCATCCTCCTTGCTGCCACTATTTAACGCCATGCCCCTATCATCGAAGTCTGAGCGTCGGTTGTCAAATTAATGCAGGAAAAAAGCTAGTGGTGTGCCGGCCAAAACATTCCCGCCACAAACACACCGACCAAAAGTCCCATCACCACGAGGTTTGCCGTTCCGATCATTGCACTCACCCTTTCTGACTAGTATGGGGTTATCGTAAAGGATGGAACGGCTGCCACCAACGGGCATCCGGGGTAATTGCGAACACAAAGGGCCCCGATTCCCCGGGACCAATGGGACCCTAATCAAGGGACCATTAGACCATGCGGGGTATGGACCCATCATCAATCCGGCCGAATATGCGAGAGGCCTGGGTCCCATGCCAACCCGTCGCCGAAATCCGCCCCGGCGAGACCATACGGCCGCTTAAACCGTTGCCAAGTGTGTCTCCGGCGACCCGGGGACAAGAACTAGCATGCGGAGCCAAAGGTGCCATCGCCGGCATCGCGGATGCCCCGGTGCAACCTTTTTTCGGTCCCCAGCGTTACCTCCGCAAGGCACCTTAAGGAGGTAGTCCCATTGCGCAAACGAACTGCTTTGGCGCTTTTGGCCAGCGCGTCCTCTGTAGGCTTGGCCGGATGCGGCTTGACTCCGTCGGCGGCCACGGTGCCGACGCGCCATTCAACCGCCCAGCAGCGGACCGCGGGTCCGTCGGCAGCGGATCACGGGACCGGGATGATGGCCGTAGAGTGGTTTCATCTGCCGCTTCGGACGACGCTGGGGACTCCGACCCTGATCGCGACGATTTCCCCCGAGACGCGCGGCTTGGTCTTGCAGGTCGCGTCCTATCGGCGTACCCAAACGGTCGGCCAACCGGCGAACCATACGCTATGGTGGAAGATCGGAAGCCAGTCGGTGAGCCCGTGGGCGGCGTCGGTCCGCACGATGCCAGGTTCCCCTTCGGCGTTTCAGCTCGTATCCGCCAGTCCCACCACGGCCACCCCGCAACTGCTCAAGGGTAATGTGCCGGCCGCGATCCATTGGCCCGCTCAAATTCCCGTCTACCAGTCCGGGCAGAATCCGGGGGTGAACCCGTTTCAACTCGACAACCGCGTGATTGGGCAGTCGGGTGCCTGGATTTGGGTGGCGCTCAAGGGGCCGGCTCACGCTGGCGGAGGACTGCCGGCCGGGGTGTGGGGTTTTCGCCATTGGGACCGCCTGGTGGCACTTAACACCGCCACCGGACAATATCGCATATTTGCCTTGCCCCGCACCAACTCGGAAACCCTCGCCTATCCGCTGTGGTCGCAGCCCCCCGCGTTTGCGGCCGCCAGCCATCGTGTCTACATCGGCGCCGGATCGTGGATGGGGATCTTTCCCGCCAACCCCTGGACAGCGGGAGCCGCCGCCGATCACGGCGGGCCGGCCTCGACCCTGACTGCGGCCCGGGTGCAACGGGCCCTAAACGTACTAAACCAGGCTGCTTGGCAGAGCGTTGACGCTGATGCGGAGTTCTGGAATTGCTACGTGATGAAGGATCCCAGCCCGAACGCCTGCCCGGCCGGAGGAGGGTTTCCCAGCCAGGGGGCCTTGAGTTACAGCCCCACGTACTTTAACCATGGCGACGTCGGCTTTCCCATCCTGTGGGCGAGTCAGTTGCCGATGCCGGGCGCGGACGCCCAATCCCGCGCCGCCGCGATGAAGCGTCTTAAACAGGGACTGGGGGCAAGCCTCATGATGGCGTGGATAGCCAACCCGCGGGCTGGCGCCATCCGGCAAAAGTATGCGGCGGGGCCTCCGTACGCGTTGCCGGGCTACTATCGAAAGAACGGCCTGTACTGGGCCAAAACCTCGCCGACAACGGGACCCACTGGCTGATCCCCGAAATGACGCCGAATCCGTCTACTCGATCGCGACCACCGGGCGTGGTCGCCAACCGGACAGGGTCCTTGGGCGATGGACTGCAGACGTCACCGTCTTTCGCCCAACGCGTGATGCCCGACCCACGGCTGGTGGCCACACCTTGGCCCCGGATCGAAGCGCTCCGCTTGGCATGGCGCACGCCCAATGGAGGGGCGCGGAATCCGACCAGCACCATTAGACAACCCCGTCCCGACGCAATTGGTCTCTCTCAGCGGACGTGACTCCCAACCCGCGCAGCATGGCATCGGTATCTTGTCCTAACCGCGGGGCGGGCAATATGGCTGTCTCCCGCGATCCCCCCGTGGATTTTATGGGACACCCGACCCGGGGAACGCCTCCGTCCGCAGGAACCGCCAGCATATCCCGCCACCGCACCTGCTCGTCAGCGGCGACCTCATCCAGACGCCGCACGGGCGCGCAACAGGTATCCACGCCTTGGAATTTCGCAATCCAATACGCCTGCGCGTGCTCCAGGAAAATCTCTTGGATGCGGGTCTTCATCACCGCCTGCACCGCAAGCGGAGCCAGTTGCAACGGGAGATATTCCGCGAGGTCCATCGCCTCGCAAAAACTTTTCCAAAATTTCGGCTCCAGAATCCCGACACTCATGTGCCGTCCGTCGGCGGTGGCATAGACGGTATAACAGGCATACGCCCCGGAAAGAAAAAACGATTGCTGCTCCACGTTCGCCGACTCCCGCAACAGCGGCACCAGGGCCGGCAGCCAGGAGACGACGCCATCTAGCATGGAGACATCCAGCCACTGCCCCTCACCGGTGCGTTGCCGCTCCAGCAAGCCCGCCATTATCGCCGTCACCGCCATTTGTCCGCCGCCGCCAATGTCGGCGATGGGAATGCTGGGGACCAGCGGCGTGCCGTCGCCCGTGCCGTTTAGCGCCAAAATGCCGCTCAATCCCAGGTAATTGATATCGTGGCCAGCTTGCATCGCATACGGCCCATCCTGACCATAGCCGGTCAGCGAGCACAAAATGATGGATGGACTGATGGCCTTCAGGGTTTCGAACCCGATCCCCAGCCGCTCCAAGACCCCCGGCCGGAACGATTCCAGGACAACGTCCGCGCTGCTCGCCAATTGCAAGAAAAGTTCGCGTCCGCGCGGATGTTTGAGGTTGAGAGTTAGGCTTTTCTTGCCACGGTTGATCATGGCATGCAACACACTTTGGCCATCAACCCGGGGGCTTAACCAGCGCCCGTAGTCGCCGCGAACCGGCTCCTCAATCTTAATGACCTCGGCCCCTAAGTCCAACAACATCAATGACGCATAGGCACCCGGCAAGAGCCGCGACAAATCCAGCACCCGGATTCCTGTCAGAGGCAACATGCCCGTCTGCTCCTTTCGCCCGATCCCACCCACTCCGCAGCGTCCGCCGGGTGTCGCCGGCCAGCGGGGGCGAAACCTGTCTCTCGCCGGCCAGACCGAAACCCGCTGGGTGAACCGATGATGCCAAAAAACCGCATACCCTCGTGCGACCGCATAAGAGGGATTTGGTCCACCCGTCGCCCGAATCGCTCACGAGAATCGTTCCCGCAATGAATTCTCCGCGCCCGGGGCGCGGAGGCGTCAGCCCAGGTCTTCCCCGATTCCCGCCCATTGCGCCAGCACATTGCGCTCGGTCACCGTAATCTGCCCATAGCGCAACTCCAAGGCGCCCGATCGAAAAAACTCCTGCAAAGCCCGGCTCACGGTCTCCCGGTGGGTGCCAATCATATGGGCCAGATCTTCATGAGTGAGACGCAACGCGGGCCCCATCCGGCGATCGAGCATCAGCAAAATGGCGGCCAATTGTTGTCCCACCGGACGGCCTTGGCGGTTGGCCATGGCCTCTTGCACCATGCGCAGGCGTTCTGCCAAGAGCCGGCTGATTTCAAACCCAAAGGCCGGGATGGCCTGGTGCAGGGCCAACGCCGAGCGGCGATCGATCCAAGCCAGTCGGGTTGGCGTGTCAAGCGCCCGCGCCGCGGCGGGATAGCCGGAGCCGTCCCACAACCCGGCAATCCCCACAATGTCGCCGGGAACCCACACCCCGGTAACCGTTATGGTCCCGTCGACCGCCACCCGTTCGGTGGCGCATCGCCCCTGCAGCATAATCCACAATCCGGTGGTCACGCCGCCCTGCGCAAAAACGCGATCGCCCGCCGCATAGCGGCGCATCGCCAGCGTCCGCTCCCGTGTGTCCCGGTCAATGGCTGCGAGTAAAGGAATCTCTTCGGGTCGCACCCCAGGTTCCGCCCCTTCCCTGGTTCCCATCAAGCCGCTAGGGTCATTGTACCAAACCTCCCGCCGGGGCGTCTCGGCAAGCGCTGGGGTGCCATTCGACCCCCGCCAATCGGACCAACCGGACCTCTCCGGGGGAGCCATTGGACGCTGACCGCCGGAGCGGTCTGATATACCCTGGAAACGACTCGAGCGGGACGTCAAAGGGCAGTCGGGATCACGGTCAAAAGCGGCCACCCGTTCCATGATCCGGCACTGCGTCCTGTTCTCCTAAAATAAGGATGTGATAACATGGATCCCATGACCATTGTATTGGCTTCCGATGGCAGTCCCTGTGCCTTGCGGGCCGCGGACTGGGTGGCCAGCCATTTTGACCCGGCCACCTGCGCCGTCCGCATTATCACGGTTGTCGAACCCCTTTCGCAAAGCATCCGCGGCACCTACATTCCGCTGGATCTGACCGTGCCGCCCGTCGGTTGGAACCTGGATCCCGCCGAGGTGCTGCACTCCACCGCCCAACACCTGACTGGATTCCACATTACCCCGGTCGCCCGCGACGGCGATCCGGTCAACGAAATTTTGCTGGAGTGCCAGGCTAGTCGTCCCGACCTGCTGGTAGTCGGTCATCGCGGGCTGCATGGCTTGGAACGGTTTTTTATGGGCAGTGTGGCCAAAGCTCTAGTCCACCGGGCGGGGATGCCGGTGTTGGTCATCCAAGGCCAAACCCATGCTGCCCGCGAGACGCGGGAAAAGGCGGCCGCAACCTGAGGCAACGGCCACGAAATGGTGCGGCCCCGTGTTTCAGTGCGAAAAGTTTGGTATGATAGAGCGCAACAAGCCGCAGGGTTACCGGGCGGCTTAAAGGGGTGTGGGCCCTTTTTGCCTGGACGGGCGGGCTTTTGACATATTTATTGAGAAGAGGGGCAATCATTCATGGCAGTATTCGACGTGACCATCATTGGCGGAGGCCCAGTCGGGCTGTTCGGCGCAACCATGGCCCGTCTTCACGGCATGACCGCGAAAATCATCGAAAGCCTTCCGGAATTGGGGGGACAGCTATACGCCTTATACCCGGAAAAACCAATTTTTGACGTGGGGGGATTCCCCAGTATCCCGGCCAAAGATCTCGCCGCTCAATTAATCGCGCAGACCGAACGTTTTCATCCCACCATTTGCCTCGACGAATCGGTGTTGCGCATCGAGGCAACCGAGAGCGGATATCGGCTTTACACCAGCCAAGGCGTGCACGAGACGCGCGCCATCTTGATTACGGTGGGCATTGGCGCCTTTGTGCCGCGCAAGCTTCCCGCCAACGATGCCGAACGCTTCGAAGGGCGGGGGGTCTATTACTTCGTCCCGGCGCTGACCGCGTTCGCGGGACGTCAGGTGGTGGTCGTGGGTGGCGGCGACACCGCCGTGGACTGGGCCTTGGCCATCGCGCAACATGCCGCATCGACCACCCTGGTCCATCGCCGCAACGAATTTCGCGCCCAGCCGGAGAGCCTGCGGCTGTTGCGTGAAACCCCCCGCATTCATCTCAAGACCCCTTATGAGATGATCGGCGTGGCCGGAAGCGACACGCTCACATCCGTCACCATCAAACCGGTCGGTGACGGCGAGCCGGAAACCGTCAGGGCGGATGCGGTCGTCAGCGGCCTGGGATTTCTGCCCACCCTGGGCCCCGTCAAAGATTGGGGGCTAGCCTTGGAAGGCAACGCCATCACCGTCGCCCCAACCAGCATGGCCACCAACCTGCGCGGGGTCTGGGCGTGCGGCGATGTCGCGCAATATCCCGGCAAGGTGAAGTTAATCGCCACCGGGTTTGGCGAAATCGGCATTGCCATTGCCCAAATCCGCACCTACCTGGACCCCAGCAAAAAAGGCCATCTGCCCCACAGCACCAACATCAAAAGCGCCAAGGCGCCCGTCGAGAACCCGGCCTAACCTCGGAGGGACCGCCCGCTCCGGGGCGGTCCCTCGGGTCCTGGTCAACCTCCCGGATTTGGCGCGCGGTTATCGCTGAAATGCGGCCAAAGCCAGCACCGCCCAGCCGGCCATAAAACACAGCCCGCCGAACGGCGTGACGGCTCCCAAACGTTTCCAGCCAGTCGCGGCCAAAACGTAAAGGCTCCCGGAAAACAACACGATCCCCGCCACAAACAGCCAACCCGCCGCCATCAGCTCCCTGGGCGCGCCGGTCTTCAGCATCCAGAGCCCGACCCCCACCAGCCCGAGCGCATGATAGAGGTGATACTGAACGCCCGTCTGATACACCGCCAAGGCCTCCGGCGTCAGCCGGGGGCGCAGTCCATGCGCGCCAAACGCCCCGAGTCCCACCCCGAACAGGGCGGCCACCGCGCCTATGCCCACAAAGTTCATTGCGCCGCCCTCCGAGTCATCCGGCCCTGCCAAACCTCCGCGACAATCTCCCGGATGCCGGAACGGCGGGGTGCCCATCGCAACACCGTCCGCGCCCGGCCTATGTCCGCCACCAACTCGGGGGGATCCCCTGCCCGCCGCGGTTGGCGTTGGGGTCTTAAAACGGCTCCGCTCACCGCGGCAAACGCCTCCAGCACTTGCGTCACCGATGTCCCCTGTCCCGATCCCAGGTTAATGGGACCGGATTCGCCTCCCTGTCGCAAATAACGGGCGGCGGCTTGGTGAGCCTCCGCCAAATCCGCCACATGGATGTAATCACGCACGGCGGTGCCGTCGGCAGTCGGGTAATCGCTGCCGTAAATCACCGGCGCACCGCCTGCCCGGACCGCATCCGCCACCCGTGGCAGCAAGTGGGTCTCGGGATCATGCTGCTCTCGCACCGGACCCACCATCCCCGCCGCATTAAAATAGCGCAGCGCCACCCAAGGTATCCCATAAGGGGCGGCATAAGCCGCCAAAACCTCCTCGAACTGGCGTTTCGTAACGCCATAAGGGCTCATCGGGCGCAATGCGGCGTCTTCGCGCAGCGGAAGCCGTTCCGGCGCCCCATACACCGCCGCCGAGGACGAGAACACCACCGGTACGGGCCCGATCAAACTCAGCATATGATCGAGCATCGCGATCCCGGCGGCCACATTTTCCCGGAAATATTCCGCCGGGCGCGCGAGCGATTCGGTTACCGAAATCAGTCCGGCGCAGTGATAGATCGCGGTGGGCTGCGATTCGTCCGCCACTTGCCGCCACACCGCCGGATCGGCAATCGAACCGGTAATCACGCCGATTCCGGGGACTTGGCCCGGAATCGCTCGCCGGTCAATAACCAACACCGGCTCTCCCGCGCTCTTCAGGGCAAACGCCAGGGATTGTCCAATATACCCCAACCCCCCTGTGATAACCGCGGTCGGCCTTTTGCCGCCGCCTCCTGTGGTCCCCTGCGACACGGCTCCCCCCCCTCGGGTTAAGCGTAACAAATTGTGCGGGCCGGCTCAATCGATGGCGGGCGCGGTTACCGGGGTACGCGGGACAGCCAAGACCCCAACATGTGCAACAGCAGGGGAACCGCATAGGATTCGAGCAGCGTGCCGACCAACACGACGCCGCTCAGAGCCAGCACCAAGCCGGTGAAGGCGGCAAACCCCTCGAGCACCGCGTGTGGCGCGGTGCGCCGGGCCGGACTGACCAATTGCCAGGAAAAGGCCAACGCGCCCGCCCCGGCTATGGCCAGGGCCGGAACCAAGAACAGATTTTGCAAGCCAATCGCCACCACGCTTAGCCCAATTCCCGGCAGGTGCAATTGCGAGACCAAAAACCCTACCGAAAATCCCAGCACAAAGCCGCGAAAAAACAACAGGACCAGCACCAATGGCATACCGGCCACCGACACCCCCAGCAGATAAAGGAGGCCCAGCGTCTTGAGATTAGCCGCCAGAGCCGAACGAAACACCCCATGCCAGGTCGGGCGTGCTGCCTCTAATTGCAAAAAGCTGTGGATATAGGCGGCCAGTGACTGTTTGTCAACCGCGGTCAGGGTGCTGACCGCCAGCGCGCCAAAGATCATGCCCACCGCCAGCGCGGCTACCGCCAGGTAGAGTTGGGCGATGTAGCGCCCTACAAGCAGTTCGACCCAGCGGTTGGGACCCGGCACGACCATGAACCCTCCCCCCCTGTCCTACCGTATGATGGCATTGATGCCAATAGACGGAATCGGACAGAAGACGCAGGGACATTTTTATCGCTCGACCGGCAACCGTCGAAGCGGGTGTGACCGCCCCGCTCGGCAACGTTGGCGGTTGCCGACCGAATCGGGTTGGGGCGCTTAAGGTGCGGCAGCCGCCTGGGTCCGCAGCCACCAATTTAATCCCAACAGCGCAATCCCGTTGATCACGTCATGGTGCGCCAGCCGCCGTTCGACCTCATCCCGAGCCCACACCTCAACCTCAATCTCTTCGTCCGGATCGGGAGAGCGCGGGGTTGCCGCCAAATCCGTGGCGTAGAACAAATCCAGCCATTCCGTACTGTAACCGGGACTCGGATAAAAGCGATCCACCCAGATCAGGCGGCCGGCCCGGTATCCGGTTTCCTCCGCCAATTCGCGCAGAGCGGCTTGCGCGGGCGATTCGCCCGGGTCAATCTCGCCAGCCGGCAACTCCCACAGCTGGCGCTGCAGCGCCCAGCGAAATTGCCGGATCACGATCAGCCCGCTTACGGCCTGCGCCACCACCGCCACTGCCGGTCCGCGCACCACCACTTCGCGCGTACCCGGGCCTCCCGATGTGTCGACCGGGTCCACCCGCACCGTCAGCTTGCGTCCGGCAAACACCACCCGGCCGGGTCCCCGAGCCTTTTCCATTGCCCCGCCCCTCCACTCGTGCCCGGACACCTCACGGCAACACGTTTTCGCCCAACCGTTCGGACCCGTTCCGTGCCGCAAAGTCCACAACAAAGGCCGGCGACCATCCGCCGCCTGCTGACGGCATGATCCCCGGCCTTTCCTCCGAGGCGCTGCATTGTCCAGCCCCGACGGCTCAGACGGCAACCGGACGAATCGACCGGAGTCCTTGCTTAAAAATCAAGACGTCCTGACCATCGGCCCCGATCATATGCAGACCGTAGGTGTCATAGGCATGGAGCATCCCCGTCCAAAAGGTTCCGTCGGTGTAGACCACCTCGAGCACGGTCTGTGCACGCAGCCACTCGTCATACAGGGGGTCCTGGGCCCGCGTGTGCCGTTCATTAAACACGCCGGAAGGTTTCTTGGGGGCCTTGTCGGCATGCGGAATGCGAATTTTTCCTCCCCCGTCGCGGGGAGGAAGATTTACCGTCGGCATGGTCTTGCCGCCTCCTCTCGCCTAATGGTGCGGGTCCAGAAACGACCCGATCCGTCGATTGACGGCATCTAAAACCGCGCGCACGCTCGTCCCCTGACCCTCGCCGCGATCGGGGGCGGCGCCAATCAGGATTTCTTCCCGTTGGCGCGCATTGTAGCTGCTCACCGCCACCGTCACCACCGTGCCATCCGCCAGCGAAAACGGCTTTAAATCAGCCAGCACGAACGGATGCGCGACTCCCGGCACATGGTTCACCGCCTCCACCGCCGCCCAGGCGGTCACATGGTAATACTGGCTGGGAACGTACCGTCCTTTCCACTCACCGATATAAGGGGTTTCCCGATCGCCGGCAAAATGAAGCACCACGCGCGCGGCCACGAGATTTTGCACCGTGTCCAGTTCCACCTGGTATTCCGAAATGGCCAACCGCCCGGCCGCCACGTCCGGCGTGTCGTTATTCACCTGCGCGACCGATACCCGCTTATGGTCGATGCGCAGGCCCCATCGCGCCAGGAGCGCGCTTTCCACATCGCGAACCACTTGTTTCGGACTTCTTTCCAGGGTGGCCAGCACGTGAATTTCCTCCACCGCACCCCAATCGTTAATGGCTACCGCACAGCCCATCACAGTCGGTAGTTTCCGAATCAAATCTTCCATATCCGCAACCGTTACCTGATCCCGTTCCTCATCCATCCTGCTGGTTGACTCCTTTGCCAGGCCGAATATCCGGCCGGATCAAAACACACGGGGATATCGCAACTACATTCGATATCCCCGCGGAAAATCCTTCCGGCTATCGTCTATTCCGGGATGTAATTCGACCGAATCCGGCCCAGCACATGCATGCGTTGCTCCGCCACGTGATCCGCCGATTCCTGGCTCGAAACCCGTTCACGTTGCGATCGTTCCAGAATCTCGGTGACCTGCCGCCCTATTTGCCGAACTCTGGCGGTGGCCCGTTCTTGGTGATATCCGTCGCGATGAAACTCGTCGGCCACATTGACCACGCCACCCCCGTTAATCACGTAGTCGGGCACGTAGACAATGTTTCGGCGCACCAGTTCGTCCCCATGGCGGGCTTCTTTTAACTGATTGTTTGCCGACCCCGCCACCACCCGGCACTTCAGCTGGGGAATCGTCTCATCATTAAGCACCGCGCCCAGCGCGCAGGGCGCAAAGATATCCGCCTCGACGCCATAAATGGCGTCGGCATCCACCCAATCGGCCCCGAGACTTTGGGCTTTGGCCTGTCCTTCTTCCGCCTCGATGTCGGTAACCACCAGCCGCGCCCCGTCATCTTTCAGCATCCCGGCCAAAATCGACCCGACGTGACCCATGCCTTGGATGGCGACACGCTTGCCGGCCAGCGCGGGAGTTCCCCAAACCAAGGCGGCAGCCGCTTTCATGCCGACCAGCACGCCCAGCGCGGTGGCTGGCGACGGGTCGCCGCTGGTCTCTTTGAGCCCGCCCACAAACTTGGTTTCGCGGGAGACGATCGCCATGTCGTCGGCATTGGTGCCCACATCTTCCGCCGTAATGTAGCGGCCTCCCAAGCTTTGCACCAAACGGCCGAAGGAGCGCAGCAAGGCTTCGCTCTTGTCATGCCGGCTATCGGCCCACAATACCGACTTGCCCCCGCCCAAGTCCAGTCCCATCGCCGCGTTCTTGTACGACATCCCCCGCGACAACCGCAAGACGTCGGTAATGGCCTCGTCCTCCGACTGGTAATGCCACATCCGGCACCCCCCCAAAGCCGGTCCCAAGGTGGTGTCGTGAATGCCGACAATGGCTTTAAGCCCTGTCGTCTTGTCGTACCAAAACACCAGTTCTTCGTGTCCGTACTTCTCCATCTCCTCAAATATGTTCATCATCCCTCGCCTGCGGCGAGTTTCACTCCCTTCCGCTGTCGGCCTCTTGTTGCCGCTATGGGTTCGCACCCCGATCCCGAAAAAGATTTTGCCGCCCTCCCGGGGATTATCTGCTGACGACCCATTTTGCCGGCGCAGGACCGCGCGCGCGCAAAACCCGTAGCCGAGTCCGCGCTAGCCGAGCACCCTGTCCACCAACGCTTGCGTGGTGGTCACCCGGCCGATGCGAGGAAATATGGTGCTGGTAACGTACTCGTGTTCGCCCGGATTCACACCGCTCATGGCGTCCACCGCGAAAATCTGGCGATACCCCCGTTGATAGGCTTCGCGAGCCGTGGTATCGACACCGATGCCGGTGGCAATGCCGCACAGGATAATGGTGTCAATGTTCCGCCGACGCAGTTGCAAATCCAAATCGGTGCCGTAAAATGCGCCCCATTGCCGTTTGGTCAGAACATAGTCGCCGACTTCGGGACCCAACTGCGGAACAATCTCGCTCCAATCGGCGGGGCGTTCGGTCGGGTTGGGCGGGGCCATGTCGGCATCCGGGCGCAGCAGGTCCCGGCCGTCGTGGCTGGCGACCCGCACCAGCACCACAAATCCCGCGGCGGTCCGCATCGCCTGGGCCAACGCTGCGGCTCTCGCCACCACCGCCTCCGCCGGATGCGGTTTGACCGGATACTGCACAATACCCTTTTGCAAATCGATCACCACCAACGCCGTGCGGTCGGTTTGGATTGCAATATCTGCCATCTGTCTCACCTCCGGTATCACTCTATCCCATCTGTCGTTCAAGGCCAAGTCCCGGTTGATCTGGGGCTCGGCAGCCTGAGCGACCGGGTTTAATATCCTGACCCGGCACGGGGCGGTTCGGGTTGCGCCAGGTCACGCCACCTTCGGCCAAGCACCCCCCAGCGGCGGATCCGCTCCGCCCATAGGGTGCACGGGAGCGGCTGATAAGCCGCAACGTCACCGGCCTGGGTTCGTTGACCCGCCCGCGCGAATTGCCCTGGGCCGGTTCTCATGCGGCACATTGCGACCCTTTGCCCCCTCCCCGCGTTTCACGGTGTTGGGGCCGCGCGACCGGTCTTCATTCGCATCCGGCACCCTCGCCCAGCTGAGACTGCGCAACTTCTCGATTCGGAAAGAAGACGTGCCCATTCGCAAGCAGTAGAATACACCTGTGAGCAGAGACAGGAGGGCATGAGTCATGGCCGGTGGTATTCAATATATTATTCGTCTAAGCATGCAACGCGAGTTAGTGCCGTTTCGCCAGTTGGTGGAATTGGTGGACCAAATCGGTGGCGACATCGTCGCCCTCGACATGGTCCGCCCGGAAGATGATCGAATCATTCGCGACCTTACCGTGGTTATGCCCACCCCTGCCCATTTGCAGCAACTGGAAGATGCGTTGGCGCACATGCCGGGGACGGCCGTAGAAAATGTGTCTGACCGCACGTTTTTGATGCATTTGGGCGGGAAAATCGAAATTCAACCCCGGGTGCAGGTCAAGACCCGGGCGGACCTGTCCCATATTTACACCCCGGGCGTGGCGCGGGTGGTGCAGGCGATCGCGGACGATCCCTCCAAAGCCTTTCAATTGACCATGAAGCGCAATACGGTCGCCATCGTGACGGATGGCACCGCCATTTTGGGAATGGGCCATTTGGGAGCCAAAGCCGCCTTGCCGGTCATGGAAGGCAAATCGGTCCTCTTTAAATGGCTGGGCAATGTGGACGCGGTGCCGATTTGTCTTGATACCACCGATGTTGACGAAATTGTCGAGACGGTGGTGCGTATCGCCCCGGCCTTTGGCGGTATCAATCTCGAAGACATTGCCGCCCCGCGGTGTTTTGAGGTGGAGGCCAAGCTCAGAGGGCGCCTGGATATCCCGGTATTTCACGACGACCAACACGGCACCGCGATTGTCATTTTGGCGGGGCTGATCAATGCCGCGCAGGTAGTGGGAAAACCCATCGCGGATCTGCGCGTGGTCATTTCCGGGATTGGCGCCGCCGGGACCGCCACCACCGATCTCTTGCTGGAGGCCGGCATCAAAGACATCGTCGGCTATGACCGGGAAGGACCCATCATCCGCACTCGCCAGTATCCTGGTCGTCCCTCCTGGAACGCGTACGCGCAAAAGACCAATCCGCATCTCCGGGACGGATCGCTTAAAGAGATTATGGTCGGGGCGGATGCCTTCATCGGCGTCTCCACCGGCAATTTGCTGAGCGTGACCGATGTCGAGGGCATGGCCGCCAACCCGATTCTCTTTGTGATGGCCAATCCCGAACCTGAGATTCAACCGGAACTGGTTCAGTCCAAAGTACGGGTGCTGGCAACCGGGCGTTCCGATTATCCCAACCAAATTAATAACGTGCTGTGTTTTCCGGGATTCTTTCGTGGCGTGCTTGACAGTCGCGTCAGCCAGATCACCATGCGGATGAAGCTGAAAGCCGCCGAAGCGCTGGCCAGCGTGGTCAAGCCCGATGAACTATCCGCCGAATACATCATCCCCAGTGTGTTTAACCGCGGCGTGGCCACCAAAGTGGCGCAGGCGGTCTCGCGTGCCGCCGAAGAAGAAGGCGTGGCGCGGAGAACCCCGCCGCCCCTGCGGTAAATCGGGCCGACACCGCCTGCCGCCGCCGTAGGCGGCGAAGACGGCCGGATTCACCGCGGTCCATGCCATCTGCTCCCACCCGCCTGCCCTGGCCGGTGGGCTTGTTGGGCTTGAAACATGACCCGGAAGGAACCGGCGCCGGCCCCGCTCGATGTTCGATTTTCCCTATTGTTTATTATCTCCATATCTATTAATATTCACATATTCGACCGCCGGATGGTTAGGAGGTTTGTCCTATGGCCGCCATGCATGATTTTAAGGCCGAACTGTTTAAAGCGTTGGGTCATCCCACGCGGCTGCGAATTCTAGAACTCTTGAGCACCGGGGAAAAGACGGTGTCGGAACTGCAGATCGCCTTGGAAATTGAAGCGTCGTCGGTCTCGCAACAGCTATCGATCATGCGCTCCCGACAATTGCTTGACGCGAGAAAAAATGGCACCAAGGTATTTTACACGGTCCGCGACCCCTTAATCGGCAATTTGCTCAGCATCGCGCGGCAAATTTTCGAGAATCAGGTGACCAACATGAACTCCATGCTCGAAGCCGAACGCGACCTGGATTAGAGCGGTCGCACGACACCCACAGGAAGGGGCGCCATGTTCAGTTTGCAACTTATCGCTTTTGGCTTATTGACGGCCCTACTGGCCCACAAACGGCAGTTGTCGTTGTTTCTCACGCTGGTGTTGAGCCTCCTTATTTTGGCGGCGGGAATTTGGGGCCTGGGGCATCCGGTCAATGCGGTTGCCGCTTCCCCTTGGTTAGCCTTCACCCCGCTTCGCTCCTGGTTTTTGCTGGTGCTGGGCATTGTCGCGGTGATGTCGTCCTGGTATCGCTTTGGGTATCACGACCACGAACGGTCCACGAACTTCTGGATGCCCCTTTTTCTGGTCAGCATGATGAGCGTGATTTTAGCGCAAAATGTCTGGGTCTTCATGACCGCCTGGGAAAGCATGACCATCACGTCATTCTTCCTGGTGGTTACCGATCACCAGCGATCCCCAGTTCTCCCCGCCGGGTATATCTACCTCATCATGTCCCAACTCAGCGCCACGTTCATTCTGGCCGGCCTGCTGATCATGGGCAGCCATCTTCATTCGATGAACTTTGGCCGGTGGACCGCCGAGGCCAGCACCTTAGGTTTGGGTCTTAAAAGTTGGATATTTGCGCTGCTGGGCATCGGTTTCGGCATCAAAAGCGGTCTGGTGCCGTTTCACATCTGGTTACCGCGAGCCCATCCGGTAGCTCCGGCACCGGTGTCGAGTCTCATGTCGGGCGCCATGATTAAGCTCGGCATATTCGGCATGATGCAGTTTCTCTTGATCGATCTGGGCCCCAGCAATCGCCTGTGGCCTCTGATCCTGTTGGCCGCCGGGGCCGTCTCCAGTTTGCTGGGCGTGCTGTATGCCTTGATGGAACACGATTTGAAGCGGCTGTTGGCCTATCACAGCATCGAAAACATCGGCATCATCCTGCTGGGAGTGGGCGTGATGGCGGTCGGCATCGATTGGCATCATCCCCTTCTGATTAGTATGGGGTTGGCAGCCTCCCTGTTTCACACCTTAAACCATGCCATTTTTAAGAGTCAGCTGTTCCTGGCCGCCGGTGCGGTGGAACAACACACGGCAACCCTCGATGCCGACCATTTGGGAGGACTGATGCGGTCGATTCCGGGCGTCGCCATAGGATTTTTGATGGGGTCCATGGCCATCAGCGGGCTGCCGCCTTTCAACGGCTTCATCAGCGAATGGCTGACCTTGCGGGCACTCTTGTTGGCGGCCTCCCATTGGACGGGACTCTTGGCGGTGTTCGCGCTGGGCGTGGCCATGATCCTCGGGCTGACCGGCGCGTTGGCGGGCATGTGCTTCGTCAAAGCCTCCGGGGTCATCTTTTTGGGAGAGCCGCGCCACCAAGTCAACCACCGGCCCATTCCCCGCAGCATGACCTGGCCGATTATGGGGATGGCCGTCATCACCTTGGCACTCGGCGTCGCTCCCCAACCGTTTGTCCACATTGCCGGCAGCGTCGACCCCCGGGTGGCATTGTCCGCGGTCTCGTTTCTCTTGCCCGTGAAGTCCACCCTCTTAGCCGGCTTGATGGTTCTCGCGGTGGGCCTCCTCACCCTGGTTAGCCGCCCCTGGCGAGTGCGCGAAGTCCCGCGCTGGGCATGCGGCCGGGTACCCGATGCGTCCATGCAATTTACCTCCGCATCCTTTACCAAGGCGATTCGCACCACCTTTGCCCTGATCTATCGCCCGCATCGCAATCTCAGCAAAGTCGGTCGCTCTGCCGACTTCCCTGCCCAATTGTTGTATCGCGGAGGCACTGTGCCGGTCTGGGACCGTTACCTCTACCAGCCCACGTATCGTCTGGTCTGGCACATGTCGCGTCAGAGCACGCGCCTGCAAGCCGGGCCGGTCCGGCTATATCTGACGTATCTCTTGGCGACCGTCGGCCTTATGCTGCTTCTTCTGCGCTAGGTCTGAAAGGAGATGGTTGGGTGTTGGGGATTGCCCAAATTGTCGCGGTCCTGATGGTGGTCGCGGTCTCCCCGCTCCTCTGGGGCATCACGCAGACAGTCAAAGCGCGCCTGCAAGGACGCCACGGGCCCCGTTTAGGGCAGATGTATTGGGTCATTGCCAAAACCTGGACGAAAGAGACCACCGTTCCCGAATACAGTTCTTGGATCTTTCGACTGGCTCCGAGTATCGGTCTCGCGGCCATTCTGCTTGCCGCCCTCACCATCCCGGTCGGGGGCCGGGTTCCGGCCGGGTGGCCGCACAATTTGCTTACG
Source organism: Bacillota bacterium (assembly GCA_021797825.1). Taxonomy (GTDB): domain Bacteria; phylum Bacillota; class Sulfobacillia; order Sulfobacillales; family Sulfobacillaceae; genus JAJZZA01. The sequence goes on from JAJZZA010000008.1 coordinate 42,158, forward strand.
CTCTTTTTCTTGCTGGCTTTGGAGCGATTCTGGGTCGGCCTGGCCGGCCTGGATAGCGCGGGAACCTTCGGCGGGCTCGGCGCCAGTCGGGTGAGCACCCTGGGCACCGGCGTCGAACCGGCCCTGTTGGCGGCTTGCGGGATCTTATGGCAAGTCAGCGGGCATACGGAAATTGCCCCGGTGGCGTCTTGGTTCGCAACCCGACCGCTGGGCGCTTTGCCGTGGACTCTGGCCGCGGTCAGTATGGGATTTGTCCTGTTGGCCGAAATGGGCCGGTTGCCGGTGGACAATCCCGATACCCATTTGGAACTGACGATGATGCACGAAGCCACCGTCCTGGAATATGACGGGCGACTGCTAGCCCTGTCGCAAGTCGCCATGACGCTAAAGTTTTCCGTCGTCATTGTCTTAGGATGGGTCTTGCTAGGTCCCAATCTGCCGTCAATCTGGGCTAACCTGGCGATCCGGGCCGTCGAGGTGGTCCTGACCAGCGTGGCCTTGGGATGGATCGAAAGTCGGTTCAGCAAAATTCGCTACTTCCAAATCCCCGCCTACCTGTCGTTGGCAGCCGGACTTGGGGTGCTGGCATTCTATCTCATCGCGGGAGGCTAATCTGATGAACCTGGCGGGTTTTTTCATCTTTCTGGCGGCAGCCGGGCTGTTGTGGTCGCGCAATATGATCTATGCGGTGTGGTATCTGGCGGCAGAGGGAATTCTCCTCGGCGTCATGGTGGGGGCATCGGGTCCCGTGACCTGGCTGACCGGCCTGGTCGGCATCGCGACACTCGCCATCAAGGCTGGGCTCATTCCCGTCGCCCTGCACCGCATGATGAAGACCTGGCCGAGCGAGTTCCGGCAGGACCATCCCTTGCCGCTATGGGCTTATTTTGTGGCGATTTTGCTGGTCTTGGCCGTGGGTCACGTGATTCACCTGCTCGCGCCGGCAGGCATCACTCTGCATCCGGAACTCTTTTTTTATGGATTGGCCAGCATTCACCTGGGCTTATTGATGATTGTCGCGCGACGCCACGTCCTGTCCCAAGTGGCGTCGCTGGTCGGCATCGAAAATGGGTTGGTGGTTCTCGCCGCCTCGGTGGCGGGATCGTTGCCAACCTTCGTCGAACTCGGCATGTTGATGGACCTCACCATCGCGATTAGTCTTTTGGTCTGGATGAGCCATCACATCCATCGGCAATTCAACACCACCGATGTGGCTGCCTTGCGTCGGTTAAGGGGGTAATCACACCGGTGAGTCAATACCTGAGTTTCTTGGGACCCTTAGCCATCCTGGTGGTTGTCGCCCTCATGCGGCAACATTTGACGCCGATTTGGGCCAAGTTGTTTGCCGTCGTGACCAGCCTGATCCTCGTCGCCAGCCTGGCGGCCGACTGGTCGGGACTCCTATTAGGCCAGGCGAGCGTGATCTTCGTACTGGTGACGGACCTGGTCGCGGCCACCAGCGCTTGGGACAGCGTGCAATGGTTAAAGGAGCATCGGCACATTGCGGCGCACCGCTATTATCTCTGGTGGGCCATGTTCTGGGCGTCCCTACTGGGCATTGCGGTCGCGCGCAATCTCGCCATGACCTGGCTGGAAGTGGAGTTCTCCACCCTCGCCTCCGGCGCGTTGGTGGTCGAAATGGGCAATCGCCAGGCGCTCGAAGCCGCTTGGAAATATATTGTGATTGCCTCGGTAGGTCTGGTCTTGGCATTGATCGGCATCGTGTTTGTGTACGCCAGCCTCAAATCCCAGCAAATGGGCTGGGCAACCTTGGACTACCGCAATCTGAGACTCCGGGTTACCCATATCCCTCCCATAATTCGGCAAGTGGCGACCATCCTCATCGTCAGTGGATTTGGCACCAAAGCGGGGTTGGTGCCTTTTCACAGTTGGCTTCCGGACGCCCACTCCGAAGCTCCCTCGCCGGTAAGCGGTCTCTTGTCCGGGGTGCTGCTGGGCCTCTCCTTATTCGCCGTCGCTCGCTTCGTCACGGCGGTCCCGGTGGCGCCGCATGTCTTTTTAACCGGCGACACCCTCCTCACCTTATTCGGGACGATTTCCGTGCTGGTGGGCTCGCTGGCGCTCTTGGTGCAGCGTGACATCAAACGCCTCTTGGCCTACTCGTCGATTGAGCAAATGGGAATTATCGCCATCGCCCTCGGGATGGGCAGCAAAGCGGCGCTTGCCGCAGCGCTTTGGCAGTTTGTGTTGCATGCCGTTATTAAATCGACCCTCTTTTACGGTGCCGGCCATCTGAGCGTAAGCTACCACACGAAACGCCTCGAAAAAATCACCGGCTTAATTGCCCGCAACCAGTGGTTCGCTATCCTCTGGGGGGTCGGCATCCTGGCCTTAGCCGGATTGCCGCCCTTCGGCTTAGCCTATAGCGAGTGGCTGATTTTAGAAAACCTATGGCTTCAGCACGCGTTGGTGGTCGCGACTCTCTTGAGCGCGGCGTTGGCGCTCACCTTCGCGGCCTTAAGCTATCACCTGCTGCGCACGCTATGGCACCCGCTGGAGTCGTCTCGCTCTCTCCCCGACACCGCCCCGGAGCCGAACCCGCAGTTGGCAGCAGGAGGGCCATCGCCGTCATGAGATCCCCCCACCCTGAACAATGGCGACAACGCAACCAACAAAAAAAAGCGGCGGGACGGCGGCTCTTGACCCTAACCGCCAGCAACCGCCACACATTGACCGCGCATTGGCTCGATCCCCAAGACGGATCCGTGCATGCCGAATCGCTTTCGCATGCGGGCACCTTCCCGTCCTTGACCCCGGTTTTGCCCGAAGTCGCCTGGGATGAGCGCGAAATTCATGATCTGTTTGGCGACGTTCCCGAAGACCACCCCGACCTCCGCCCCTTGGTCAGAACCCCCCGGTGGCCCCAGGCATTCCATCCGCTAGCCCGGTCCCAAACTTCGCCGCCCAATTGGCATGACGTGGAACCGGACAATCCGGCTAAGCTGGTGGCGGGCGAAGGCATTACGGTGATGAAAGTCGGACCGACCCACGCGGGCGTTATTGAGTCCGGTCACTTTGTTTTTAGCCTGATCGGAGAGAATGTCCTGCACTTAGACCTACACCTCTTTCAAAATCATCGCGGAATTGAGGCGTTGCTTGAGCAGCGGCCCGTCGCCGCGGTGGCTCCGCTGGTGACCCGCATCTGCGCGGCCGACACCGTCTCTCATCAAACCAATTGGGCGCTTGCCATTGAAGCGATGGCGGGTTATCAATCTGCGGAGGAGTTGCGGTGGCGACGCGTCATTTTGCTGGAGGCAGAAAGGGTGCTGAGCCATTTGAACGATCTGGCCCAGATTCCGGCCGGGGTTGGCTTTCAAGTCGCTCAGCAACGGGCCCTAGCCATGAAAGAAACCTGGCAGCGCGGGCTCAAGGCCTTGTTCGGCCATCGCCTGCTGTTCGACACGGTGGGCCCGGGCTGGGCCCAAAAACCGTCGATCGACGGGATTTTCATCCTCATCGACAACCTGCGCCAGGCCTTTAAGCCCTGGCGCGCCCTGGTGCAAAGCCATCACGGCTTTATGGACCGGATGCACGCGGTCGGCGTCGTGCGTCAAGCCAGCGCGGAACGCCTGGGCGCGGAAGGCGTCGCCGCCCGGGCCGCCGGCACCAGCTTCGATGCCCGCACCACCATGCCGCTTTATCAGGGCCTCAGCATCGTGCCGGTCGTGCAGCGGGGCGGCGACGTCCAAGCGCGGTTTTTGGTCCGGCTGGATGAACTGGAGGCGTCATTGCGCATCATCGAAGAGAGCGCGACCCGTCTTCGGCGCTCGCCCACGGCGGACCCTCCCTGGGTGTTGCCTCACGACCTCACGGGGCATGTCGTCACCTACACGGAGTCACCGCATGGCCTAAACGTGCATGATGTAGAAATTCAGGCGGGGCGGACGGCACGCTATCACGTGCGGCCGGCCACCTACCGCAACTGGCCGCTGCTCGCCCACGCCGTGGCGGGAAACGCCGTGGCCGACTTTCCGTTGATCAATAAGAGTTTTGAGCTCTGTTACAGTTGCACCGATCGATAGGGGGGACCCCAGGTGTCACACACAAGAAAATCCTTGCAAATCCGCCATGTCGACGCCGGCAGTTGCAATGGCTGCGAACAGGAACTGACCGCCCTGACCAGCCGCGCCTATGACCTGCAACGCTATGGCCTCGATCTGGTGGCGTCGCCGCGGCACGCCGACGCGCTGTTGGTAACCGGCCCCGTCACCGACACCATGGCGGCGGCGCTGTCCAAAGTCTGGGACGCCGTGCCCAACCCCAAAATCTTGATTGCGTTGGGCGATTGCGCGCGGGGATGTGGGGTCTTTCAAGCCGCCTACGCCAGCCACGGCGGTGTAAAAGGGGCGCAGCTCCAAATCCCCGGCTGTCCCCCAGAACCCGGGCCGATACTCGCCGCGCTCAAAACACTGCTGACCAGCGAGGCCTCGCCGCGGGCCATCCGCCCGCGCGGCACGACGACGCGAGCTTAACGCCCCCACGCCGCAAGGGTGGCGCTTTGGTCAGCGCTCGTCGGGACTTGGGGCCGGCCTGCGCATGCGACCCGCGGGTGGGGACGTTTTCGGCGGACGCTCCCCGCTGATCCCGCGCCAGGATAGGTCTCGCGGATGGCGCCGATACCGGTCAAATCAGCGAACAGCATTGTTCATGGTACCGGACCGTCATCCCCAGTGACTCGGCGTGCCGCACCGTCTCCGGCAGGGGATAGGCGACGCTTTGCACGCCGACCTCGACCGCGTACCGTTCCATCAACCGTTTCTCCGCGCCCGGGGGTTTGGCGCACCCCAAAGAAATGGGCATGCGGGGCATCAAGAGACGCGAACCCGCCAGGATTCTGCCCACCTCTTCCCCGGAGATGGCCGGCACGCCCGCCATTCCGGTTCCCGGCAAGGGCTGCAGCACCACCAGCACCAATTGCGCCGCGCCCTCCTGCGAAATCATGCGCAGTGCCTCCCACTCGCCGCGCAGCCGGCCGAAATGAAGACCGATGACCACGTGCGGCACGGCCGCCAGGCCCGCGTCGCGCAAGATGGCCAACGCCTCCCGGTAGGACTCGGTGGTCCGCTGCAGGTGGTAGACCTCGCGGATGGTGTCGTTGTCGCCAATAATGTCGAGCAGAACCTGATCGACGCCGGCCGCCTTCAGCCCTTGGGCCACCGCCGGGCGCACAATGCCGGTGTGCACCAGCACCTTGAGCCCTTGGGCCTTGAGTTCGGCGATGTTCTCGAGGAATCTGTCGAGCGGAACCGAGCCGTCATCCAGGCAGCCCCCGCTGACCAGCACCCCCTCCGTCCCGCCGTCGGCCAGGGCCGCCGCCACGCGCCCGAACCGGGCCGGCGTGTTGACCGTCAGCATCCCCTGCAGCACCTTGGTGCCGCAGTGTTCGCAGCCTAGCGCGCAGGCCTCGCCGGTCACGCTCAACGTCATGAAGGTCTTCCGGCGGTTTTGGTAGACGCCGGTGTCGTAGTGTTTTTGGCTGGGCGCGGCAAAGACGATTTCCGGCGGAAAATGCCGTCGGCTGGTCCGTTGGGCCTCCATCACCAATTCATCCACCGCCGTCTCGGCCAGCCCCGCCAGCGGGTCGCTCATCAATCCGCCTCCCCGCCGCTCCACAGCTGCCGGCGGATCTCCGCCACATCATCAGCATTGGGAATAAACGCGAAATTGCGAATCGGTTCGCTGGGCCGGCCGTTGGAATAGGGACGGTTGCACGCGGTTTCGCCGGTCTCGTCCGGACATCCCGAGGTCATAAAGGGACGGCCGGAGAGCAGAATCCGCTCCAACACGTCGGCTTCCAGCCCGAAATCGGAGACCTGGCCACGGGCGTTGAATTGAAAATGATGGAGGTTAAGTCCCAACTCATTAATCAGATAGCGGCCCAACTGGGTGCGCCGATATTGGCCCAGCGGCGGCTGCGGACGGTCGCCCAGCAGGGTGCTGGGTTCGGGATTGAATGAAAAGAGATGGGTCACCACCCCCAGATCCTGCGCCTTTTGCACGGCGCGCAACAGGTCCTCTTCGGTTTCGCCCAGTCCCACCACCAGGTGGATCCCCACCGTGCCGGGGTCGAACACCTCCGTCGCCATTTGGGTCACCCGCCAGAAATGATCCCACTGATGGGGGCCCTTGACCGGCCGTCCGCGATGCTGCTCGAACAACTTGTCGGTGGCGGCGTCAATCGCGATGTCGACCCGATCGGCCCCGGCCGCTTTGATCCGCTCCAGTTGCTCGCGCGATTTAATCAGTGACGCGGTAATCAGCCCCGAAATCAGGAGGTTGGTCGCCCCTTGAAAGCGTTCGATGACGGTCAGACTATGTTCCAAGGATTTTGGCTGCGCCAGCATGCCCACACACAAGCGCCGCATCTGGTGCGACACCTGATTGGCCCGTTCAATCAGGTCGTCGACGTGATACACCGGCCACTTCACGCGAATGAACGTGGTTTCCTCGCGCGTGACCCGACGCTCCCGTGACACCCCGCAATATGAGCAGTTGGCCACACAATTCTCCTGATAGGTCGTCATAACATTTAAGCCTTTTAGCTGCACCTCGTCCCGGGCGAATCGCCCGGGTTCCAGGCCCAGCGCCATGGCTCCGGCCAAAGAGGTCATCACGTAGTCGGGACTCTCCGGCATGTCGGCCTGATGGGGCCGTTCTTCAATGTGAACGATCTCGCGGTCCTGATTGATGGTGGCCATCGCTTTCTCCTTTCCCGTCCAAACCCGCAGCCTGGACAATCACCCGAAACCAGTCGTCGACGCTCACCCCTAGGTACCGGTAACCCTCGGCGTAATGCGCAGCCACGCGTTCATGCACGGCCGCCGCCTCGAGCGGACAATCCTTCAAAGACGCCTCGAGGTCAAGCGGGGCCCGTTCCGGGTAGACAAAGAAATCTCCCGTCAAAAACACCTTGCGGATACGCCCCGCGTCGGCGTCGACCGCCGCCTGCGCCCGCAGCAGACCGCCCGGCGCCTTGACCTGGGCCGTCTTGACGTCATATCCCGCAAGACGCGCGACGCGCCGGTCAATCCAGTCCGGCTGGCGGAAACTGTCCTGCACCCGCAACCAATCGGCTTCTTCCTCGGTGGTCAAGGATTCGGGATACACCGTCACCTCCAAAACCTTTTGCACCGCCCGCACCACTTCAGCCTTGACCACCGTCATGGCGGGCGCCGCGCCCAGCAATTCCGCCATGGTCACGATGCGTTGCTGAAAGGACAACACCTCTTTGTCGGTCAGTTTCTCGATCGCCAGCCGCAAGACCCGCAGCATGGTCTCGACGTCGAAGTCGACCAACAAGGTTCCTTGGTAAATCAGGGCGTCGCCCCACTCCACCCCGCCGGTTCCCGAAATCTTGCGGCCCGCCACCTCGACGTCATTGACCGGTCGGAACCGGGCCGCAATACCAAACGCTGCCAGCGTCTCGACCACCACCCGCGACAGGGTGCGGTAAACCGCATCCGGATCCCGCGGCAGCGCGGCGTTGTCCTGGCCGAGACACATTTCCCAGCCCAGTTGCCGGGCATCCATGTAGATGGCCCCGCCACCGGTAATCCGCCGATTGATTTCCACCCCCAGCTCGTCACAGATCTGGCGGTTAATCTCCAGATCAACCGCCTGGTGGTATCCAACCAATGCAGTATGCGGTTCGAATTCCATGAAGCGGAGCGTGTCGGGGACCCGATTGTCGGCCCGGGCCCGGATAACCACCGAATCCAGCGCCATTTGCCGCCAGGCCGGCAATGGTCCCGGATCAAGCAACCGCCAGGGTGTCATAAGTCCTCCGCCATCTCTTCCAAGGCCGCGCGATAGCGATCCGCATCCCATAACGCATCCAGCGAGCCCGCCGCATCCGGCCGAATGACGGCTATCCAGCCCGCCTCGTAGGGGTCCCGGTTTAAGAGCCGGGGGTCGGCCGCCACCCGTTCGTTAACCGCCACCACCACTCCCGAGACCGGGGCGTACAACTGCCCCACCCATTTGCCGGATTCGATGCTGCCCATCGGCTCGCCCGCCCGTACTGTCTCACCCGGCACGGGAAGGGAGACATAAAGAATGTCGCCCGCCCGTTCCTGAGTGTAATCGGTCACCCCCATGAGCACGCCGTCCGCCTGCTCGCGGCACCAGTGATGGCGCGGATGATAGGAGAAGTCGTCCCGCACCTGCCAACGCGATGCCGGTTGTGTGGCCATGTCTTTCACTCTCCCTTCTGCCGTTCGTCCCGGATCGCCGCCCCGCCCTAGCCCCCGGCGGGAGTCAGCAGCCAGGCGGCCTTTTCGTCATCCACCAACACTTCGGACAGTCCCGGCGTGGTTCGCCAGGCCCGCAGCACCGCGCTGCGCCCGGTATCGATTTCGGCAATCCAGAGCCCGTCGGGCCGACGCACCGCCTGAAGATAGACCCCCTCGCGCACCTTGACCGGACCCAACCCCGCCCCGGCGCGCGTCGCCAGCAACCACTCGGGGTCGGTCAGCTTGCGGGCGGCCTGAGCCAACGCCTCGCGCCATCGGCTCCAGGGGATCGGAGCCGTCTTGGAACCCCAGTCCTCGCGAAATGCCGCGGCCAAGCCGCGCATCACCTCCTGGCCGGAGATATCCGGCCGCCGGGCGCGCAGGGTGGTCAGGTGCCGCCCCATGCTCTCCGCAAACAGCGAGCGCATGGCCGGATGGGGCAGGGCACGGGCCTCAGCCATTTCCTGCGGGGAAAAGTCGAGAAGCAAATTCCCCACCACGACGATGCTCTCGCCCAGCTGGCCGCCGGCGTTGCCCGAGATTTTTAACCCGTCGACCAAAATATCGGCCGGCAGTCTCAGTTCCGCCTGCCAGCCCAGGTCGCGCAGGTAGTGAACCACCGGGCCAAGCGCCAGACGGTACCACCCCTCCGGGGAACGGGGCCCGCCGGGGCGCGCCAGCGACAAAATCACGTGATAGAACACCTGCCGCTGGTCCAGGTAGACCAAACTGCCGCCCACTTGCCGGCGCATCACGGCAAGACCCGACCCGGACCGAAAGTCCTCATAGGGTTCATGGCATCCCAACGACACGTAGGGTGAGGTCGGCCAACAGAGCACAACCGCCTCTTCCCCCCGTTCCGCCAGCCCATGATAGAGCGTCTGGGTCGTCATCCAATCGACCCCGCCCGCCAAATAGATCGGCGGTGGCGCGTTCATAGCTCGGTCCCGGATGGGGCGCGGCGGCCCGGCGACGGCGCCTGCACCCGGCGTCCGTGATGCACCACCAGCCCGGCCGCCAGACCGGGCGAGCGCATCAGCGCCTGTTCGATTCCCCCCGCGGCGATGCGGCGCACAAGCGGCGTGAGTTTCAGGGTTAATCCCTGCGCTGCCGGTTGCGGGGCCCACGCCGCCCAATTGGGCACCGCCAGGCCGAGGCCCGCACCCAAAACCCGCGGCGGCTCCCCCAGACGGGTGGGGCCCAATCCCGCCACCCCTCCCCCATCGGTGATGGCCAGATCGACCACCACGGTCCCCGGCTCCAATGCGTCCACCAGTTCGCTGTCCAAAACCGGGGGAGCCTTCCCGCCGGCTTCCGCGGCGGCAATCACCACACCGTCGGCGCCTTGCAAAGCGGCGCGAAACTCCTGGCGGCCGCCATCCAGCCACTGCGCCCCGTGGCGGACGAGCTGAAGCCGCCGACCGCCATCGGGATCGGTCACCAGCACCCGGCAACCCAGCGCCAGCGCCATCCAGGCGGCGCTGGTACCGGCCGCGCCCGCTCCCGCCACCACCACCTGGCGGGGGATCCGCCCCGGCGTGGCCCCCCAGCTGACTGCCCGGGCCCCGGGTTTGTCGAGCCACTTGGTCACTTGCCTGATCGCGGCCTGCCCCGCCAAACGGCTCATGACCGCCAGCAAAGGACGCTCGCCTTGGTGATCCCGGATCAGATCAAGCCCAATCGCCGTGCTCTCGGCACCGGCCAGGGCATCGACCAGCCACGGCCGCGCGGCCGCGTGCAAATACGCCAGCACAATCTGGCGACGCGGGCTCCCGGCCGGCGCGGTCCAGTCGATCGCCACCACCATCTCCGCCGCCCGCACCGCGGCGGCGTCGGTGGTTAAGCGCGCCCCGGCGTGCTGATAGGCCTCGTCCAAAAACCCGCTGGCTTCGCCCGCGCCTGTCTGCACCAGCACATCATGGCCATCGCCGGTCAAGGCCTTGACCCCGGCCGGCGTCAAGCTCACGCGCCGTTCATCGCCGCCCTCGCGTGGTATCCCGATCTGCATGCGCTGCTCCCCTCCCGGCGGATTTGGTTAGTGCGCGCAACCCGCCGGGCTGCCACCATCCCCCTCGACCCGGAAGGAACTGCCGCATCCGCACGAGGAGACGGCGTTGGGGTTCTCAATGGAGAATCCGCCGCCCATGAAGGATTCGACGTAGTCGATGGCAATACCCTCCAAAAACGGCAGGCTCTTAGGGTCCACCAACACCCTCACCCCGTTGTGGTCAAACTCGTGGTCCTCTTCGCTGCTCTGATCCAGCGCCATGCCGTAACTATACCCGCTGCATCCCCCGGCACTGACGTAGATGCGAAGCGCCAGATCCTCGTGGCCCGCCAAATATTCCTTGATTTTGCCGACCGCGGCGTCGGTTAACGTAATCGCCATGTGTCCCTCCTGTTCCTGGTCAGCAGGCCTTGGGCCCGCTAAGACGTGGCCAGCTGCACCTCGCGCACCTGCAGCAGACCGGTGGCAACCCCCAGCAATTCCGCCACATCCACCACTTTCAAGCGCTCCTCGAGACCCATCGCGGTCACCGAAGCCGAAAACATGGAGACGTCCTTCGGGCAGGCCACCACAAAATACGCCACATCCGGCAATGCCAACGCTTCTTTGATGCGCTGGTTGGCCGGCCGTTCCTCCATCCCCGCCTCTTCCATCCAAATGCGCCCGCCGCCGGCTCCGCAGCAAAAGCTCTGCGTACCGTGGCGCGGCATCTCGATCAGGTCGACGCCCGTCCGCCGGATTAGGGCGCGGGGCGCTTCGGTAATGCGGTTCCAGCGGCCCAGATAACACGGGTCGTGATAGGTCGCCCGCAGTCGCAACGGGGCCAGCGTCAAGCGGCCCTGTGCGACCAGCTCCCCAAACGCCTCGGTATAGTGCATGACCTTCGATTCGAAACCCAATTTCCGGTATTCGTTCTTTAAAGCGTTCAGCGAATGCGGGTCGGTCGTGAAGATCCGGTTGTATTGAGCTTTTTCCAACGCCTGGAGATTCTTGGCGGCCAGATTCTCAAACAGCCCGTATTCCCCAATCCGGAGCGCATCGTTGCCGGAGTTGACCTCCCCTTCATACAAGATACCAAAATCAACCCCGGCCAGGTGAAGGAGTTGCGCGACCAGCCGGGTGAGGTCTTGGACCCGGGGGTCGTAAGCGGCGAAATCCCCCACAAACCATAGCCAATCCACCGGTTCCTTGCGGGCGTCCTTGATCGGAAAGTCAAGGCCTTTGGCCCACTGTGGCCGCTTGCGGGCGGGCTGGCCAAAGGAGTTCCCCTGCCGATCAAAGGCGACCAAGGCTTTTTGGGCGCCGGCATCCACCTCGCCGTCCTCGAGCAGGGCGGATCGCAGACCGACAATCTTGGGCACGTGCTCAATAAAGACCGGACAGGCCTCCTGGCAGGCGCCACAGGTGGTGCAGGCCCACAGTTCCTCGGGGCTCACCACGCCCCCGGCCAGAGCCGGCGCCGCCGGCGCCTCTTGCCACCCGCCGGCCGCGATACGTTCATTGAGGGCATCGCGCAACTTGAGAATCACCATCTTCGGCGACAGCGGCTGTCCCGCGGCATGGGCCGGACAGACCGCTTGACAGCGTCCGCATTCGGTACAGGTGTACAGATCCAAAATATCTTTCCAGTGAAAATCCTGAAAAGACCGCACCGCAATGCTCTCCTCGGGCACCTTCGGCACCAGTTCCCCCAACGGGCGCAAATTGCGCACAAAGATGTTGGGAACCGCGGAGAAAATGTGGAAGTGCTTGGAGTAGGGCAAATAGGCCAAAAACCCGAAGACCACCCCGATATCCAAGAGATAGCCCAGGGTATAGCCCGCCCCCGCCGCCACCGGCGAGGTCCAGCCCAGCGCAATCCAAAGCCGACTCAACCCCCAGCCCAGAAAATGCGCGCGGGCCACCGGGTCGGGCACATGAAACACTTCCCGCGCCAAAAAGGGGTAGAAGGAGTCATGCACGATGATGCCGCTGACAATGGCGGTAATGAGTCCCAAGATTAAAAAGGCGTCTTTCTCGTCCGACCCGGCAAACCGTTCCGGTTTGATGACCACGCGGTTGTACACCGCCATGGCGATCCCCACCAGCACCACCACGTCCCACACGTCGACTATCGTGGCCAGCACGGGACCGACGGTAAATCCAGGAATGAAAACCTCGCCGATCGTCTCCACAATGTCGATCAGCAAGACTACGAATCCGCTGAAAATGAAAAAGTGGAGAATGCCCGAAAACGTGATCCGGAACATCCGGCGGTGGAGCAGAACATGCTCCACCACCGACGCCAAACGCTCACCGACACGGTCTGTCCGCACAATCGGCCGGGCTTTTTTCATCACCCCGGCGATGGCCCGGACGCGGCGGCCGAACAGCGCCAGGCTGCTCAACAACATAACCGCGGTCAGCGCCTCCAACACCGTGCGCAAAACCACTAGCCCGCCCTCCCCTGCAGCTTTTCCGCCAGCACCGGCATCAGCTCGAGGATGTCGACGGCCGCCCCAAAATGGGCCACCTCGAATATCGGCGCCGATTCGTCGCTGTTGACGGCAATAATCAACTCCGCATCTTTCATCCCTTGCAGGTGTTCGGGGGCCCCGCTAATGCCCATCGCCAAGTAGGCTCTGGGTTTCACCGTCTGGCCGGATTTGCCCACCTGGCGGGATCGGGGCAGCCAGCCGGCATCGACCACCGGGCGCGAACAGCTCACCACCGCGCCCAGGCTTGCGGCCAGTTCGTCCGCCAGTTCCAGGTTTTCCGGGCCTTGGATGCCCCGCCCCACGCTGACCAAAATATCGCTGCGGGTAATATCCACGTCGCCTCCCGACTCCGGCATAATCACCTGCAGCAGTTCCACTTCGGGAGCCGGCTCCGCGACCGCCGCCGCGACCGCCGGGGAACCGCCGGCGCTGGCGGCTGGCCACGATCCGGGGATCGCGGTGATGATGCTGCCGGTCACCGGCACCTCCACCTCGGCCAACAGCTTGCCGCCGTAAATCTGGCTTAGCGCCACCACCTGCCCATCCTGCACCGACAGCCCCGTGCAATACCCCACCATCGGCTGGCCGCTGAAAGAGGCCAGCGCCGCACCCAGATCCATGCCCAGCGTCGTGTTGGACAACATCACCAAACTCGGCGCCTGCTCTTTCAGCAGACTGGCCAGCGCCCGTTCATAGACCCGTGGCGAATAGACCTCGGCGGCCGACCCGGTCACCGCAATCGCCGCATCGGCGGCGGCGCCCGCCAGCGCCGATGCCGCTTGTCCGCCGAATCCCACCGCCGTCACGGTGGTGCCCAGGGCATCCGCCACCTCCCGGGACTTGGTTAACAACTCCTGCGAGGCGTCCGCCACGCGGCCCGCCTCCAATTCGGTCACCACCACAATCGGCCCCATCGTCATCAGCTCCTTATCAGCTTGCGATCATCCAGCAGCGCGACAATCTGCTCCGCCACCGCCTCCGGATCGCCCTCCCACATCACCGCGCGCCCGGCCGCTTGCGGTTTAAACAACCGGCGCACGGCGGCGGTCGGGACCTCCGGCAGTTCCCCCTCGACCTCCTCCAAGGATGCGCTCTTGGTCACCTGACGGACCTTGGCGATGGTGACGTAACGCGGCGGCTTGCGAGCCGCCTGAATTCCCAAAAGAGCCGGAGTGGCCAAGCGCAACTCCGCCATCCGCCCGGCGGAATATTCTTGCAGACAGCGCACGTGCCCGCCCGCGACCGCCACTTCGCGCACCACCGAGGCATGGGGAACATCCAGGTGCCCGGCCACCAAACCCGCCACCTGGCCGTCCACGTCGTCAATCGCCTGCACCCCGGTGAGGATCAAATCGTATCCGGCGGTCTTAAGATATTCGGCCAGCACCGCCGAGCGGGCGCGGTTGGGCAGATCGCGCCCGAACTCGCCGACAATTTTGACCGCGCGATCGGCCCCCTTGGCCAAAGCGGTGTAAAGCATGCTGTCCACGTCACCGGTATCCACTGCCACCGCCGTGACCTCGGCCTGCCCCATCTCGTCCTTGACCAACAGCGCCTCCTCCAGCGCCTGATCGTCCCACTCGCTGGGAATAAAGCTCAGCTCGTCGACCGCCAGTTGACCCTCGTCCGTCAACTCCAAATCTTCGACCAGATCGGGAACATCTTTCATCAGCACCGCTATCTTCATGTCTCCCCCTCCATTGCCGGGTTTTTGCTTGCAGCTGCCATCCGTTCCGGCCAGCGCCCGGCCAGCCGGTCCGCCACTTCCATCGCCAATTGCGCTTCCGCCAGCCCAATCCGACCGGGCTCTGACGACCGGGCTTCCAACACTGCCGTCAACACGCCGGACCGAACAACGGGAATCGCCAGCGTCTGCACCACTCCCACCGCGCCACCCGGATGGCCCAACACCCCCGCCGCCTCATCGGCCAGATGCAGGGCCCGTTCGCGGGCTGCCAATCCCACCGCCGCCGAGCCCCAGTCGACCAGCGGCCCACCCGGTATCCCGGTGTTATGGGCCAGCCAGAGGGGCGCTCCCGGACGTTGCGCGATATAGACCCCGACCCCCGCGGGAGGCCCCAACCACCGTCCCAACACCATGGTGACCGCAGCCAGTTGTCCGTGCCACGGAACCTCGCCCAGCTCCCCGACCCGGTCGACCAGAGCCAGCACCGCGGCCGGCGGCGCCTCGGGGGTCAATGCCGCCAGGCTGCGCCACCAGTCGTCGGCCGGACTCATCAAAAGGAGATGACGACGTCGGCCGCGAGCGCCATCTCATTCAAAGCGGTGCCCCCCACCACGCCTTCGATTTCAATCAAGTCGCCCACTTCCGCCTCCACCAAATCCAGACTGGGTGCGCACACATAGAATTTCACCCCCGCCTCGCGGGCTTGGTCGATGAAAAACTGCAGGGTCGAGCTTTGCCCGGTCTGCTTGATGCGCAGATTCTCGGCCACGCCCTTTTTCAAGAGACTTGACGCCGTGATGGTAAACACCATGACCGATTCGTGGTCCATCAAAGCCGCCGTGGTAGCCAGAAAGAACGGCGAGGCCGAGCGCTCCGGCGATTCTGCCCCGGTGGTCAACACATACAGGAACTTCTTGGTTTCATCCGCCATCGTAATCCTCCCGCCGGTTATTTCGCGCGACGCAGCAAGAATCGATATACCGTTCCGTTCTGTTCCGACAACATCAACTCATGGCCGGTGGAGTTGGCAAAAGCTTTAAAATCCGCTAACGATCCCGGATCGGTGCACAACACTTCCACCACCTCGCCCAACTCCACGGTTTGCAGCCCTTTTTTGGCCTTGAAAATGGGCATCGGGCATGCGAGCCCCTTCGCATCCACCACCAACGACACGGTTTGTGCTTCCATCGTGCAGTCCTTCTCCTTTCCGCTTCCCCCCACCCGCTGCCATCCCCCGACGACGCAGCGCGGGCGACTCTGCGGGTAGTTCCCTACCGTTGACCGCGGCCACCCGAACCCCCGGCTTAAGCGGACACCCCACGCCGATTCCCATCACTCCGGGACACCCTTCGCGCTAGACCAAATCCGCTACTCGGGGGCGGGCGCGCATCGCAGACAGGTGAGCTTTTCCGCCGCCAGTTTGGCCTGGTACGCCGCAACCGCCGCCTCCCCGAACTTCAAACCCAATTCCGCCCACGCGCCGGGCGGGGCTTCGGGCAAAAAGGCGAGCAACCAGCCCGCCCCGTACGGGTCCCGGTTGATCAGGTTCGGATCCGCCAGCACGTCGGGATTGGCCTGCACGATGGTGCCGGCCAGCGGAGCGGGAACCGGGCCCACCCACTTGCCGGATTCCACCGTCGCCATGCTTTTGCCAACCCGCACCGTCTTGCCCTGGCGCACCCGCACCTGCAAGATGCGGCCGGCCCGCGTCTGCGCCGGATCGGTCATGCCCATCCGCACGGTGCCGTCCGGACTCGGGCCAATCCATACATCCTGCTCGACATCGAACCATAGTCCGTCCGGCACCTCGCAGGCAAAGACCAAAGCCATGGGGGTCCTCCTCTCGGTCCCCTGCCATCCTCAGCCTATTGATGGCACGAAATTCCTTCTCGCTCCAGCTTCTCCCGGTACTGCGCAATCCCGTCGGCACCGGTGGCCAATTGCTGGCGATCGGCCTCCCAGTCACTGGGTTCGACCCGCACCAGCCAGCCGGCCCCGTAAGGGTCCTGATTAATGATGGTGGGAGACCCTTTGAGGGTTTCATTGATCGCCACCACCTTGCCTGCCACCGGGGTCGCGACGGTTCCCACCCATTTGCCGCTCTCCACCGTGCCGGCACTCTTGCCGCGGGCCAGCGTTTTGCCCAAGGCGCGAATGCTCACCACAATGATTTTGCCGGCCAGGCTCTGAGCCACATCGGTCATGCCGACCACCACCGAACCATCAGCCTCCGGTCGCGCCCAGACATGCTTGTCGGGCCAGTAAAAAAGCTCCTCCGGCAGACGGCACCCGTTTACCTCGCTCACCAAATCGGCCTCCTTTGACGCTCTTTGCACGCACCGCCTACCGCCCGCAGACGGCCGGCGTCAAACCCTGGCTTCTACCAATCCCATCGACTGGGCCAACAGCTCGGCAATGTCCACCACTTGCAGCAGTCCCGCGTTGCCGGTCGACTTGACCGCGTCCTCAAACCGTGACACTTCGTAGGGACAGGTCACCGCCAGCACCTCGGCCCCCCATTCCAGCGCTTCCTGCACGCGTCTTTCGGAGAGGCGCATGCCGACGTGTTCCGAGGTGAAGCCGTCCATCCACATGCCGCCGCCGCCGCCCCCGCAACAATAGGAATTCTCCCGGCAGCGGCCCATTTCAACCAGTTCCAGCCCGGGAATCGCCTGCAGCAGCTCGCGCGGCGCGTCGTACTCCCCGTTGTGCCGGCCCAGATAACACGGGTCGTGAAACGTCACCCGCCGGTTAATCGGGTGGATCAACTCCATCTGCGCAATGCGCGGCACCAGATACTGGGTGTAATGCAGCGTCGTCCAGTCTCCGCCGTGTTTGGGATACTCGTGCCGAAAAGCGTTGAACGCGTGCGGGTCGGTTACCATGACGGTATTGAACGCATACTTGGACAGCACCTTGATGTTGTGCTCGGCCAGCATCTCGAACAGACCCGCCTCGCCCGCCATGCGCTGCGAATCGCCCGAGCATTTCTCCTCGCTGCCGAGGATGCCGAAGTCCACCCCGAGCGCGTGGAGCACGCGCGCCAGCGCCACCGAGGCGTCTTTCCCGCGCGGATGGTAAGCCGGGTAGCATTCCACGAACCAGAGCACGTCGACCGGCGCCTTTAATTGGCTCATAATCGGCACCGGCACCTCCGCCCGCCTGATCCAGTCGGCCCGTTTACGGGCCGGCTCACCCAGCGGGTTGCCGTAGCGCGCCGTGTTTTCAAAGGCAGTAAGCAACTCCTGCGGAGCTCTGCCGTCGGCCACCGCCTGTTCGCGCACCGCCGGCATGATGCTAATCATGTTCACCTCCTTCGGGCAGACCCTGAGGCAGTTGGAACAGGTGGTGCACAGCCATAAGTCGGGGCTGTCCAACAAGTCGATTCCCAACTGGGTGCGACGAAACACCTTGCGGGGCGAATAATCCCCTCCCGCCGTGTCGACCGGGCAGACCGCGGTGCATTTTCCGCACTGATAGCAGTATCCCAGCGATTGCGCACCATCAATGGCGGTCACCGCGTCCAGTGCGGACAGGTCATATTCGGAGATGACCCGTGGCTCGAACATGCGGTTGGCTGAAGCGGTTAGCGTCACGCCGTTGACCACGGCCACATCCAATTCAATCGGTTTGGCCTTTTGCGCCAAAGTGCTTCCCCTCCCATCGCGTGAGACCCAACAGCGTTCTTATCACTACCGGCAAGGGCGGCAAGACCTTGGTAAATTCCTCGGTCATTTTCCACGCCGCCATGGTAAACATGTAGACCGCGTATACGGATGCCAGGGCCACCGCCGGCCGGTAGCTCTCCTCGACATCATCCAGCCGATGGGTCAAAGCCAGTACCGAGCCGAGATACCGGGTCGCGTCCCCCATTAAGCGGTACGTTGCCGCCAAGCCGCCCGCGTTAAGAATTCGCGTCGGATCGTCAACAATCAAGAGCAGCGCGCCGGTCCGGTTGTCGGGGCGATAGATCCACCGCGCCCACCAAACCAACTCGGGGTGGCCCGCGTGCAGCCAATAGGTCACCCAGTCGGTCAGCCAGGGCGGGCGCTCAGGCACCCTGGCCAGGTCCGCCATGACCCGGTCCCCGTCTCCCGCCCTGATCCCCGGCAGGAGGCGGTTAAGCTCGGGTTGCCAGCGCTGGCGCGTTTCGGCCCGGAGTTTGCGCCCGACGGGCGTCCTGTCCCACAATGCCGGCCATCCCGGCCAGTCCACTTGCAGCGCCCGGGTGCGCCGGGCCATCGCCTCGGAGACAGCCGACAGATAGTCGGACGAAAAATACGGGGTGGCTTTGTCGAGGAATTGCCTCAGCGCCTCCGCGTCGATGACCGGAGTCGCCATCAGACCAGCGCACGGGCCAGGCGGTTTAACAGGCCTACCGCCTTGGCCGCGGCCATCCCTCCCATGGAGACACTGTCCTCGATATCCTTTGGCCCCGCCGCGGCGCCGGCCACGAACACCCCCGCGACCGGCGTGCTAACGGTATCGAGCGGCTCGCCGACGGTTGCCAGGAAACCGTGCGGCTCGCGCGGCAGGCCAAAGATTTGCCCCATCTGCAGGGTGCCGCGCGACGGCTCCATCCCCACCGACAAAATGACCAGATCCATGGTGACCTCCATCGGCCGGCCCATGGTGGTGTCTTCGCCCTTGATGAGCAGTTTGTCGCCCTTTTTGATAATCTCGGTCACGATCCCGCGAACGTAATTAACCTTATGCTCCTCTTGCGCCTTCCAGTAGATCTGGTCTTCCCAGAATCCGTACATGCGCATGTCGATATAGAAAATGAAGATCTTGGCGTTGGGCAGCATACGCTTGATTTCAATCGATTGCTTCGACGCGATGCCGCAACAGACTTTGGAGCAGTAGGTGTTGCCGATCTGGCGGTCGCGGGAGCCCACGCACTGAATAAAGGCCACCCGTTCCGGCGGTTCTCCCGTGGACGGGCGCACCATGCGGCCATTTTGCATCATGTGCTCGGCATCAACCAGGGTCACGACGTCGTCGTACTCGTAGTAGCCGTACATCTGGGTTTCGCGGCCGGGATCGAAATGCGAAAAGCCGGTGGCCACGATGACCGCCCCCACCTCTTCTTCCGTGCGCTGGCCGTCCGCATTCTCCAGGGTGACCCGGAAATGGCCCGCTTCGCCCTCGCTGGCTACGACCCGGGTCTCAAGCCGGACGTCCACTAACGGATGGCTGTTAATGCCATCCAGCATGGCGCGCATGACGTCCCCGGTTTCCCGCAAGTGCGGCGTGAGGGTGGCGTAGTGCTCGTACGGGGTTCCGCCCAACTGCCCTTTGGATTCGACCAGCAGCACCTGCCTATCCAGATCCGCCACCCCGCGCGCCGCCTCCAGACCTGCCGGGCCCGCCCCGATAACCATCACGCGTTCGCTCAGAGACATGCTTAAGGCTCTCCTCCCTCGGCCGTCTACAGCACGGCCTCCCATGTTAGGTACTCCATCGCACCGCTTTCCAGTTTTTTCAGGTCTTCCTGAAATTCCGCCCAGGCGCTTTCCACGTCAATCCCCATCTTGCTGAGAAACGGCTTGTAATCGGTGGAATGCCAGTGCAACTGTGCGACCCGGTAAGGGTGGGCGCCTAAGGCGATGGCGGCAAACTGCGATTCCGACATAACCGGCACGCCCACATTGCGGTTGTGGGCCTGCGCCGCAAACTGGCTTTTGTCCAGCGAGGTCACACAACCCGTGTCGTGCGTCAGCACCACATCGGGATTGGCCTCGTCTTTCATCACTTCAATCTTGCGCAACGTGGCGAAACTGCGCGTGAAATCCCGCTGGACCAAAATGTGGCGGAAGCCGAACCCGCAGCAGTCGTACCAGGTCGAATAATCGGCCACGTTGGCCCCCAGCGCTTGCACCACCGCGGTCACCGCCGCCGTTCGCTGCCCGCCGTAGATTTCAGGATCATAAATGGCATCGCCGGATTGCAACTTGTAATAGTGGCAGGCGGGGTGGACGGTGGCCGTAAGTCCGGACACATCGTAGACCCGGCGGGCCGTAAGCTCGTCCCGGACCGCATACATCCATTCACTGTAGTGGACCAATTCTTCCGGCATCACAAACGGCCGGCCCAATTTGGCCAGGATGTCCCGCACCTGGCGGCGCAGCGCATGGTCGTGGACCAGCTCGTGGCGCACCTCTTTATAGTGGCCAAAACTGGTGCCGCAATGAATCAGCGGGTAATACCCCGTCTGGTAGGCGGAGGAGAAATTGCGCATGGCCACGGCGGCCTGTGCGGCCTGGTTGGATGTCGCCGACGCGTAATAGTTCCAGGCGGTACAGGAGGTCTGGTCACGGGGGTCGAAATAGTCATAGTGCAACAGCCGGTTCAACCAGAATATCGAGGTCGAATAACCGGGAATGTGGCCACACTGCCCGCAACTCTTATGGTGCCAGGTCTTTTGCAGCGGAATCTTTTTCATGCGGCCATACTTGGTGCGGGCTTCGTAATAGGGCTCGGGCACCGGCTGCACGATCCATTCGCCCTCGCGCCCCAACTCCCAAATTGCTTCGCGCAGGTCCTCCACCGGGGCTTGCTCGGGATCGGGAGTAAAGCTCCGCTCGGTTTCAGGCTTGGTGCCGCGCCGCGTCAGCGGCAGTTCGATGGGTCCCACCTATCCACCTCCTTCGATCGCAAACGGCCTAATCTATGGTCAGACCGCTGTCTTCCAGAGCATCCTCCATGATTTCCTCCATGATGTCGTGCAGGCCTTCGTCGAGCGCGGTGATCATATCCATCACTCCGGTCAGCTTCCAAATCATGTAGAGCTCGTGCATGGTGCGCTCTTCCACGTCCCAGCTGAGGCCGGTGGTGTGCAAGGTTTCCGGCGGCAGCGCGCGACGCCAGAGCTCAAGATTGGCAGCCACCTCTTTCACCTGCGGCCCCCAGTCGGGAAAGGCGTCTTCTTGCAGCATGTCAGGCGAGACTTGGGTGCCGGTGGTCATGATCTTGTAGATAATGCGGGTATATCCCGCCAGTGCTTCTTGGGTGGTTTTCAATCCGTTGTTGACGGCCACTTCGCGCATGATGGTAATCAGCCCGCCCGGACTGTTCTGCCGCGGGCAACGCAGACAGGAGAAGCATTGCGAACAATTCCACACATCGTCGTTCAACTGCTCGTAAAACAGCTCGACATCCTCGCGAGCCAGAGTTTGGGTAATCTTGCGCGGCGAAAAATCGTAAAACCGCGCCGATGGGCAGGCGGCCACGCAAATGCCGCATTCGTAACATCCGTAAAGATAGCTGTCAAAACGCGCGTCGGATTTGACCAGTTGAAACAGCCGCTCCTTTTCGGCGAGCGGAACCTCTTGGTAAAGCTGTGAGGGCAACGTCTTTCATCCCCTTCCCCCCTAGCGCAAGCCAGGGCACTTTCAGACGCTGGCCAGGTGCGGTCTCTCATACGAAGAGGCTGATTTTGGCTTCGCGGGCAAAATCCAGGAAGGTGGCAGCGCCGACGACATCCTCGACTTCCGGAATCAAGTCATCGCGCCGCACACCCATCACGTCCATGGACATTTGACATGCCACCAGATGCACGCCCATCTCCTTGGCGTTTCCCACAAATTCTCGAATCGTCATGACGTTCGACTTGGCAAACTGGCCCTTCATCATGGTGCTGACCATACGCGAACCAAACGGCACCATGCCGGCCACTTTAGCCATGGTTGGCATTCCGGGGTTGCCGGCAATGGAAACCTCCAGTAAGTCGATTTTGTGGCGGTTAATCACGTCCAGCCCCCAAAAAGTGAAAAACAGCATGCTCTCCATATCCATGGCCGCGGCTGCGGTTGCGAGCACAAAAGGAGGATAGGCCATATCCAAAGTCCCTTTGGAACAAACGATGGCCAATCGGTCCTGCAATACCTCCACCTCCATCCCTCGAAAAATGTGGACACCGGTACGGGTACCGGTGTTACAATTGTCAGTGTACTCAGAGAATAGATACTATGCAACGGACTTTGCCATATTACTTTTTGATATACCCATTAGATTCGGTGAAACCCTGGCGGCCGCCGTTGTCTTCGACACCGCCCCCAAGAAAGGAAGCGTGACCCGATGCCCTCCGTGCGTTACACCCGACCTCTGGACGATCTGACCCGTCTGCTGCCGGATATCGAAGAGTTGCTGGCCCCCTTAAATCAGGCATTGCGCAATATCAACTACGGAAAAATGGATCATTTGCCCTACTATCATGCCGTCGCCGGGTACCAGTTCGCGATGCGCGCCGATTTAGAGCCCCAAGGCGACCGCCGCCCCCCCGCCATCGGCCGCTGGCAGTTGGAAATATCGCGCGAGGGAAGCGCGTACCGGATATTCTTGCAAGGCAAGACCAAAGGACAGAGCGAAATCGGAGACGTGGTGTTTTTGTGCGGTCCCGCCCAGGATGGCGCCAATTGGGAGGGGGACCGATGATACCCCTACCCGGTACCGGTCGGACGCGTCCGCGTGCTATGCGGCCTCAACCGAGCGGCCAATATGTGCTGCGGAAAACCGGGGAGAGCGGCGAAGACCTCCGCTGAAAAACGCGCGCGCGAGGAAAAGGCGCGGGCTAGCGGGATTCCCTTGACTCCTGGCGGCTCTGGCGAATGCCCTGATCGATCCCGAGCTGACGCCCCGACTCGCGTTGTCACCGGCCGAAATCACGTTCCTGCTCCGCGCAGCCGCCACCCCCAAACCAGCCCGACCACCGAGCGCTCCCTGACCGGATTGGATGCTGAGCATCCCTGACCCGCCCGGCGGAGTTGGCGTCCGCAACCCCCACCCGGAGCGGACGTCAAAACCTCCTGACGGGGACTTTCGGTCGCGACCGCTTCCTGGTTGGGGCTTGAGCAGTTTCCTTGCAATCTCACTAAACCTCTATGCTAACCTGTCTACTATGACCACGTTAGTGACTATTCCTGAAGGCGCACAAGCCTTCGGCGTATCGATTTCCACGTTACGCCG
>JAJZZA010000066.1 GCA_021797825.1 Bacillota bacterium
TGACCACCGATCTTGTGCAACGCTTCGATGTCATCGCCATTGAGGAGCTGACCGTGGCGGGGATGCTCAACAATCATCATTTAGCCCGGGCCATCGCGGACAGGGGATTTGGGGAGTTTCGCCGTCAACTCAAATACAAGGCGGCCCTGCGGAACACGCCCGTCATCGTGGTGAACCGCTGGTATCCCAGCAGCAAAACGTGTGCGTCGTGTGGATACAAAGTGCCGAAAATGCCGCTCGCTGTGCGGCAGTGGATGTGCCCCGAATGTCACACACATCACGACCGCGACATCAATGCGGCGATCAATTTGCGACACGTGGCCGAGAGTTGGGTTGGAGGCTTCCAACCCGTTCCGGCGTAAGCGGGACGGCTCGGTGACAGTCTGTGGAGTGTCCTCCCGTGGACCAGACACCAGTCTGTCCCGCCTTGTGGGACGACCGGCCAAGGGCCCTAAGAAGCGGCGGCATGATGAAGCAGGACGATGGCGACAGATGTGGTCAGAAGTGGTCAGATTTGGATAAGTCCATCAGAACGGTAAATCGGTACGGTTCTGATTGTTCGCCGCTTAACCTGACAGCATTGGGAACGCCCTGGGGGCCGCGTCCAAGCAACCGTTCCCGCTGTCTTTCATCCGGTGCGTACCGATTGCACCTGCTATCTCCCTTGCAATTGGATCACATCAATAGTCAATTTTAGGTCAGCTCCGTCACCGAATGGGACGGCGAGCGTCACGCATGGTGTGACGCAACAAAACTTGCAGGTTCAGCGACCGATCCTCAGCCGCAGTGAATCGTTCCTCAGCCAGGGGTCCAGGCAGGATGGCCATCGTCGCTAGGGGCAATTTCCCTGGCGTATTGTCTGCCCGACTCTGCAATTATTGCCGCCAGCCCATTTAAATCGGCTTTTATGCAGGCTTCCAACACCGTTTCGACATGGCGCGTGGCATTACGGACGAGAAACATGGTTGGGGTGGTGATCGGATCATAGGCGAACGAAATTGGGTAGGGAGGGGCATCCGCCACCACTTCAAAGGTCGCTCCCCAGCGTCTGGCGACTTCAGTTCCCTGGCGGGCATCGACGTCTTGCACCACGGCGACACATTCCACCAAATCGGAATACCAGGCATTGAGATTCTCCAGATAGGGAAAAGACGTTTCACACGTGCTGCAGGTCGTCTTCCAGAATATGACGAGAGTCCAGAAGGTTTTGTCGGCAGCGCTCAGCAGCCTCTCTCGTGTTTCGCTGTTTACCATCATGTCTGGCGCCTTATCATTCGGATTAAGCCGCATCGTCTACATCCTCCAATCTTGCAATGCACCCGCCATCCGTTCCGGACGCCCCACACCATCCGCCATGACTTGAATCGAGCACATTGTGGTCCACCCGGGTTAGCCGATTAGCATAATGGGCATTAGGGTGCCTGGCTCGTATGGCCCGGTAAATTCCGGCACAATCATGAGCGCCTCGACGTCGGCCCATGAGGTTTGGATGGCGGATCCTTGGTTTAGGTGCGGTTCAATCACCACATCTCCCTGGCGGTCGATCAGCCGGCAGCGCACATAGTGGCGGCGATCGGTAACTTCATCGAAGCGGCGGCCGAGCGGAAGCGTTAGATGGCGCCGGCGCCAGGCGTTGTCACCCTGCAGGATTCGTAAAATGGGGCGGACAAACAATTCGAACGTGACCAGGGCGGAGACGGGGTTGCCGGGAAGACCGACGAATGGCCGCTGGCGGTAAGCGCCGAACGTCACGGGTTTGCCGGGCTTCATGTTGACCTGCCAAAAGTCGAGCGTGCCGTGGTCGGCGAGCGCCGTCTTGACCAGGTCGAAGTCTCCCACCGAGACCCCGCCGGAGGTGATGATGACATCCCCGGTCTCGGCAGCCTGATCGAGGCGCGCAAGAATATCCGGCAACGAGTCGTGGGCTCGGGGCAAGATATTGGGAAGTCCCCCGGCGGCCCGTACCGCGGCGGCCATCGCCAAACTGTTGGAGTTGCGGATGGTGCCGGGACGGAGCGGCTGGCCTAGTTCGATGAGTTCGTCCCCGGTTGAGACGATAACCACCCGCGGTCGCCGGTAGACCGGAACCGGGTCACAGCCGACCGTCGCCAGAATTCCGATTACCGGGGGGGTAAGGGGTGTCCCGGCGGTGAGGACGACCGTGTTCCGTTTCATGTCGTCACCCTGTCGGCGGATGTTTTGGCCGGACTCGACGGGCCGTTCAATCAAGACGAAGGATGCATTGGCGGGATCGGGCCGCGTCCATTCGACCTGCACGACCGCATCGGCGGCGGGTGGGAGAGGAGCCCCGGTCATAATCCGCATGCACGCGCCCGAACCCAGGGGGGTGGATACCGGATGTCCGGCCGCGATAGTGGCCACGACCGGTAGCCGGACCGGGTTGTCTGGACTGGCCGAGCCGGTGTCTTGGGCAATGACCGCATAACCGTCCATGGAAGTATTGGTAAATGGCGGGATGTCAATATCGGAAGATATGTCGGATGACAGGACACGTCCTAAACCCTGTGTCAGGGGAACCATTTCTGACGCGAGCGGAGAAGTTACACGACTGAGAATACGGCGCTGGGCCTCTTCGACGGAAATCATGGCTAGGATTGTGCCTCCCTCGTCCCTTTTGACTTAGCATATCATGCGTCGCCTTCTTGGCGGGAGCTGGCGTTCGCCTCTTTCGCCCCCTGGTTAGGGTTGCGTCGACCCCGTTCAAATGGGCTGGGCGCGCAGAGCGCAGTGGCCAGGCAAGTCCGGGCGGAGATTTGACCCGCGTGGCGGGCGGATCGCATCCGGGCGCTTGGATTGGGGGGCGCGGTGTGGCACAATCACGGAGACATCAGGTCATGGTTTGTGGCGGCCAACATGGAATCCGCTATGGGGTTCCTCGGCCCACTGCAACCAGAGACAATTTGGAGGCAGGATTCGTGGCGGATCTAATAGCCATTGATATCGGAAATACCCACATAAAGCTAGGCGTATACGGAGCGGGCCGTTGGATCCAGGAATGGCGTCTTTCGACCGACGCCCGCCGGACGGCTGACGAGTATCAGTTGGGCCTTCGCGGGTTGCTCGCTCAGGCTGGCGTGAAAAAGAGCCGGCGCGCGGTTATTGCGTCAGTCGTCCCACTGTTGACGCCAATTTTTCTGCGGGTGGCCGAAACCGTGTCTGACACTCCCCCCTTGGAGATCGTGCCGCCCGGTTACGGTTTGACCGTGCAATACAATCCGCCGGAGAGTTTGGGCGCTGACCGCTTTGTCAACGCGTTGGCTGCCTGGACGTTGGTCGGCGAGGCGATTGTGGTGGACGCGGGAACGACCGTAACGGTGGACGCGGTGACCGCCGAAGGAAAATTTTTGGGTGGAGCCATTGCTCCGGGCCCGCACTTCTTGGTCCAAGCCTTAGCGACCGGAACCGCGAAGCTTCCACTGATCGCCCCGACCATTCCAGAATTTTCTCTGGGCCAGCGCACGCAGGACGCGATTGCGGTCGGGATTGGGCACGGGTTTGTCGGGATGGTCAACGAACTGATTAGCCAGACCAACGCCATCACCGGTGGACAAGCTACGATTGTTTTAACCGGGGGATGGGCGGGACGGCTGGCTCCGTTTGTACGGTGGCCGGTCAGACTGGAACCGCAGTTGACCCTTGAAGGTCTCCGGTTTGCGGTGGAGTGGCGGTCGAAGGAAACTTATCGGAAGGCCGGTGACGGAGATGGCGGAAGTCGAAATCGAACGCATAGCCGGGGAAGCCATCGCGTTTCTCTGGATTAATCGTGAACCCGCCCTAAACGCCTTGAACGCGGAGGTGATGACCGCGCTGGAAAAATCCTGGCGGATATTGGAACAGGATGACTCCGTCAGGGTGGTTGCGATTTTTGGACGGGGATCCAAAGCGTTTGTGGCGGGCGCGGACATCGCGGCCATTCATTCCCTGACGGACGGCGACGCTGCGTTCCGCTTTTCAGCCGAAGGCCAGGCAATTTTTCAGCACATCGGCCAAAGTCGGCTGGTGTCGATGGCGGCGATTAACGGGTATGCGCTGGGGGGCGGTTTGGAACTCGCCATGGCGCTCGATATGAGAATCGCCGCCGATACCGCCCGGGTGGGACAACCCGAGATTAACTTAGGCATTGTTCCCGGATTCGGAGGGACCCAGCGGCTGGCGCGGCTGGTCGGCGCGGGGCAGGCGATGTGGATGATTTTGTCGGGCGAGATGATGGGTGCGGAGGAGGCGTTTGCAGCCGGCCTGGTCGATGCGGTAGTTCCGGCGGCGCAACTCTACGACGAGGTGCTGCGGAGGGCTCGGGTGCTGGCGGCAAAGGCCCCGTTGGCCTTGCGGGAAGCCAAGGCTTTGGTGCGCGGGGCGCGGGATTGGCCGTTGTCCGCGGGACTCGCCGCGGAAGCGGAAAGCTTCCGTCGGATTGCGGGGAGCGCGGACGCCCGCGAGGGCACGGCCGCCTTTTTGGAGAAACGGACTCCCCACTTTCGGGGAGCATGAGCACTCCCCGGCCGCCGACATATCCTTATGGCAAGGGGCGTCGACGGGGGGATGCGGATGGTGGACCGGCATGCGCATGAGGTTCGGGCGGAAGAGGCGTTTTGGCTACATTTGCACGACAGGTACCCGGTGACTTGGTGGTGGTGGCGGAACGCGGTGCCCGCCGAGCCGTTTCCCGAGTGGAACGCGCAGGCGTTTCAGCGCGAGGCGGCGGCATGGCTTGGGCTGTCCCAAATATCGACGGAATCGCAACACCTGGCGGTTCAGGGCTGGGGGCGATTCGCCCGACTGGCCGCCGTTCGTTTGCAGGGAGAGACCTGGCGACGCCCGGCCGCCCCGTTGCGGCAGGCTCGCCAGGTCTTGTTGGCGGTAGAGATTTTGGCTCCCTTGGACGAAGGGTATCGGGCCGATCGCGTGCTGGACCGTTTGCGCACGTGGTTGGGACGGGTTCGGGACGTGGCAGCACCCGACTACTGGGCGAACATTGAATTAGACAACGAAATGACGGCGCTGCGCGCCGCTATTCATCAATTGGCGCCGCCGCCCGGCTTTTCCGGGGCAAAATGGCCGGTGTTGCTGGACCGCGCCGAATCCGCTCTCAAGACGTATCGCCGGATGGTAGCCAGGCAGGCGACGGAATTGCCCCCGCCGGTGCCCTGGGGCCCCGTTGCCCACTTGGCGGCCGACGAGTGGCGCGATCGGCGGCGGAGCATGCGGGGGCCTGTCGACCGCGGGCGGCCCGTGACGGGGGCGCAAGTTTTGCAGGGCCGCCAACTGTTTCGACGCGTAGATGGCCTGCAATACATCTTGCGGAGCCATCTCGGGAAGGCCGCCTATGTTCGCCTGGAGTCGGATCGTTTGGCTTTATATTATGGACCCTCGGCATCGGTCAGCCTCGCCATGGGCCAATTGCTGGCCTGGTGGTTGCAAGCAGCCCGCCAAGCGCCGGCGTTGAGCTGGGCGTTGACGGATCCGGTGACGTGGGATGCGTGGCTGCGCGGGCTGGCCGCAACGGCCCAGGGTGATATTCCGGACTGGATTGCGGTTCGCTACGGGGTGCTGAGCGCCTGGCGCGGGATCCGTTCGGCGATGACGGCGGCGGACGCCTGGTTGTGGTTGGAATCCGCCCCGGTTGAAGAGGTGCGGCTTTGGCTGCAAAGGATCGGTTTGCAGGGTGAAGCGTGGGCTTGGATTCCGCAAATGGTGCTGGAACCCGGACGCTGGTTGATGGCGGCGCGCGACAGTGCGGCGTTAGAAACGCGTTTGGGAAACCAGGGACTGGGTCACACCGTTTGGACCGTGGGCCCGGCACCGATTGCCGGGTTGCCGATTTAAGGGCTAAACCCGGGCTCCCGGCACCGTGCGCCAGGGGTCAGCCGGGGCGAGACGGCGGTGTCCGGCTTGTCGCGGACGGGGTTGCTCGAAAAGGCGGACAACCGCCCAAACGCTTCGGTGAGCGTGCTGGGGTCACGCTAAATGGGCTGCAACCCCTTATGGCGCGCCGTTTCGACAGGCCAATCGGCAGACTGGACCGGACGGTCCGGCATGCATGCCTGGGGTTTATGGTAAAATAGAATGGCAATTTTTCGTTGGGGGCGTGTGTCGTGCAAATAGGCCCAATTCTCGTCGACCCGCCC
Organism: Bacillota bacterium; assembly: GCA_021797825.1. Taxonomy (GTDB): domain Bacteria; phylum Bacillota; class Sulfobacillia; order Sulfobacillales; family Sulfobacillaceae; genus JAJZZA01. The sequence goes on from JAJZZA010000066.1 coordinate 6,147, forward strand.
ATATTGCTGGCGCCGATGGCGGGCGTGTCCAATCGGGCGTTTCGGGCTCTGGCGCGCACTCAGGGGGCGACCCTTTGCACCACGGAAATGGTGAATGCCAATGCCTTGCTGCATCAGAGCGCCAAGAGTTACTGGATGATGGAGCTGGATCCGGGTGAGACGCCGGTGGGTATTCAAATCGCCGGGTCGGACCCCGATGTGATGGCGCGTGCCGCCCAAGAGGCAGAACGTCATGGCGCGGATTTGGTCGACATCAATATGGGTTGCCCAGTGCCAAAAGTTGTAAAAAACGGCGACGGATCGGCGCTTCTGACCGATGAGGCGACAGCCGTGGCGGTGGTCTCCGCGGTGGTGCAAGCCGTAAACATCCCCGTCACCGTGAAAATGCGGGCGGGATGGGACCACGACGCCATCACGGCGCCCCGTTTGGCCCAGCGGTTTGAGGAAGTGGGGGTAAAGGCCGTGGCCATCCATGCTCGCACGCGGTCCGACCAATATTTGCGCCCAGCCAACTGGGATTTTATCCGGCAAGTGAAGGAACGGGTCGCGATCCCGGTGATCGGAAATGGCGACGTAAAAGAACCGGAGGATGCCTTGCGGATGATGGAGCAAACCGGAGCGGATGGGGTGATGATCGGTCGTGCTGCGTTCGGCGATCCGTGGATCTTTCAACGCGTCACCCGATATCTAGCGACGGGACAGCAGATGTCCCCACCGAGCGCGACGGAGCGGGCCCTGATGGGGATGCGTCATTTGCACCGAATGGTCGAAATTAAGGGGGAGCGGGTCGCGGTTCCTGAGATGAGAAAGCAATTGGCCTGGTATTTGAAGGGAACCCCCGGGTCCGCAAAATACCGTCGCCGTTGCCAACAGTTGACGACTCAGGTTGACGCCGAGACGCTGGTGGAGGAATGGTTGGACCACGCGCGGGACCAGGAACTGACGTGGAGTTAGTTCGCATTGGCGAAAAGTTGATTAGTGTGACCAAAATCCATAATATGGTCCAAGAAGTGCTGCAGGCACGAGGGCAGGGGCTATCCCAGTCGGAAGTGGCTCAGCGTTTCGGGGTTGATCGGACCTTTGTGTCTCGGCTTGAAGCCGTGGGGGAGATCCGCAAAGGCCGCAGCATTGCGGTGATTGGCTTCCCAGTGGCAAATACGGAGGCGGTGGGTTCGTTGTGTCGCGAGCTGGGTGTTGATTTTTGCTGGGTGATGACCGACGCCGAACGCCGCGATTACGCGCAATCGCGCAATGGAATCGAAATCATCAACGAGTTGATGACGACGGCACGCACCCTGAGGACGTACGACGCGGTGGTGCTGTTGGCCTCCAACGCCCGTCTGCGTCTTATGGAAGCCTTGCTGGATTCCGCCACGGTGGTGCCGATTGTGCTTGGCGAAACGCCGTTGACGCGAGACGTGCCGGTCGACCTCGATGTCTTGGGCAAAGTCATCCGGGGGATTCGTCCCCTGTCGGCAGGAGAACCTTAAGCGGCGTCGAAAAAGAGGAGGCATAATCGGCGCGGCACAGCGCGATGGCCTGGCCGCATCCGCGGGTAGACAGCCAAACACGGAAAGAGGGGAGCCGTTTTGAGCGAAAAGGAACTGTTGGTTTCGCAAGAGGGTCTCAAAAAACTGGAAAAGGAACTGGAGCATCTCAAGACGGTCAAGCGCCGGGAAGTAGCGGAACGCATTAAAACGGCCCGGGAATTCGGCGATATCTCAGAGAATTCCGAGTACGAAGATGCCAAAAATGAACAAGCGTTTATCGAGGGCCGCATCCAGACGATTGAAAAGATGCTCCGCCAGGCCCGGGTTGTGGACCAGGAAGGCTTGGATCCGGAAGTCGTCCATATCGGATCGCGGGTGACCGTGCGGGATCTTGGCGAACTAGTCGACGAGGAGTACCAAATCGTAGGATCGGCCGAAGCCGATCCCAGTAAAAGCCGTATTTCTATCGAATCGCCGGTGGGCAAGGCGCTGATGGGCGCGCGCGCGGGACAGCGCGTGGAAGTTAAAGCTCCGATCGGGACGATTCGATTCGAAGTGGTGAAAATCCTGTGACATTCTGGGAGGTCTGTCGATGGGCGAGGACGCCGGTTACGATCCGCGAGCGGTCCGGATGGAGAAGTTGGCCCGTTTGCGGGAGGAGGGGGTAGATCCTTATCAACCGTCGTCTTACGCCGCCACTGCCCGGAGCGTGGAGATACTAGCCGGATTCCCGCAAAATGACGGAGCGGCGGTGCGCATCGCCGGCCGCGTCATGGCGGTTCGGCGTCACGGGCGGGCGGCCTTCATCGACATCCGGGATGAATCCGGCCGCATTCAGTCCCATTTGCGCGAGGATGTCATGGGCGAACGCCAGTTTCGCCTCATTGACTGGTTGGATGTGGGGGACATCGTCGGCGTGGAAGGAATCATCTTTCAGACTCGGCGCGGGGAAATATCGGTACAAGCCCAGTGGATGACGTATCTGTCCAAGAGCCTGCGGGAGCTGCCGGAAAAGCGGCACGGACTTAAAGACGTCGACCTGCGCTATCGTCAGCGCTATCTTGACCTTATCGCCAATCCGGAAGTGCGCGAGGTGTTTACCACTCGCACCCGGATCCTCGATTTTATCCGCCAGTTCTTGCGGGCCAGAAACTTTATGGAAGTGGAGACGCCGGTGTTGTTGCCCATCGCCGGAGGAACCGAAGCCCGCCCGTTTGCGACCCATCACAATGCGCTCGATTTGGGCCTCAATCTGCGGATCGCGCTTGAACTTCACCTAAAACGCCTCATTGTGGGAGGTTTTGACCGGGTATACGAAATTGGCCGGGTGTTTCGCAACGAGGGCATCTCAACCCGCCACAACCCGGAATTTACGATGCTGGAATTGTACCAAGCCTATACCGATTTTGAAGGCATCATGGAATTGGTGGAGTCGCTGTTGTCGGGTTTGGTCTCGCATCTGTTCGGTCGCCCGGTCCTCACCTATCAAGGTGAGACGCTGGACTTCTCCCCGCCGTTCGCGCGGGTGGATATGGGCTTGCGGCTCTACGAAAAAACGGGTGTGCGCTGGCAAGACGTGGCCACCACCGCCGACGCCCAGGCGTTCGCGCGCCAATTGGGCATCGCGCTGGACGCGCGCCTTGACCGCTCGCAAGTGCTGGATAAAATTGTCGGACATGTGATCGAGCCCGAGCTGGTGCAACCGACTTTTCTTTGGCATCATCCGGTGGACATCTCTCCCCTGGCTAAACGCGATCCGGCGAACCCGCAATTGACCGAGCGCTTTGAGCTGTTTGTGGCCGGGCGCGAACTGGCCAATGCCTTTTCGGAATTGAATGATCCGCTTGACCAGCGTCAGCGCTTTTTGTCGCAGCAGCAGCAACGCTTGGCCGGCAACGATGAAGTGCCGCCTTTGGACGAGGATTTTTTGGCGGCGCTCGAACATGGCATGCCGCCGACAGGCGGTTTGGGGTTGGGAATCGACCGGTTGGTCATGTTGATGACCGACAGTCCATCGATTCGCGATGTGATTTTGTTCCCCACCATGCGTCCCGTTCCGGCCGCATCCGACCCCGGCGAGTCCGACTGATACGGGAGTGAGAGTAGGGTCATGCATGAATAGGCGCAACCGGAATCGGAAACAGGCGGTGGCACAATGAAACGGGTTGTTAGCGTGAGTCTCGGGAGCCATCTGCGCGATCATTCTGCCCAGCTCACCGTCCTGGGCGAAACGGTGGCGGTTTACCGCCAGGGAACCGACGGCGATTTGGCGGCCGCACGGGGGCTCATCGCGAAACTGGCGGCTCGGCGTGCGGTAGACGCCATCGGCCTGGGGGGCATTGATCGCTACTTGGTAGTCGCTGGTCGGCGGTACGAAATTCGCGACGCCCAAGCACTGGCCGAGGCTGCCGGGACGGTCCCGGTGGTTGACGGCAGCGGCGTTAAAGCGACTTGGGAACCGCGCGTGGTGGAACGCTTGCTGGAGGCGGGGCGCCTTCATGTGGGACAGCGTGTACTGATGGTGTCCGCGTTGGACCGGTTCGGCATGGCCGAGGCGTTTTTTGGTTTGGGATTCGCGACGGTTGCGGGCGATCTGATTTTTGGCAGCCGGATAAATTACCCGATTCGATCGTTGCTCGAGCTGGAAGAAATGGCCAGAAAGCTTCTGCCGGAGATGGTTAAACTCCCCTTTTCACAGTTGTATCCGGTGGGCGACCAGCAGACCGCCGAGCCGGATCGCCGGTTTGCCCGCTATTTTGCTGAAGCCGACGTCATTGCCGGAGATTTTCACTACATTCGCCGGTATCTTCCGGACGATTTAACCGACAAGACCGTGATTACCAACACCACCACCGCGCACGATGTGAAATTATTGGAAGCACGGGCAATACGATGTTTGGTGACCACCACGCCGGTCTTGGGAGGGCGCAGTTTTGGCGCCAACCTGGTGGAGGCGGCGCTGGTGGCTGTCAGCGGGATTGACGCGGATCATCCCGAGTGGCCCGGGCTGGTTGAGCGCGCGGGCCTCACATTTTCGGTTCGAGACTGGCGGGAGGGATAGGGTCAATGACACTTGCCGAAGCCTTAAACGGTTTTGTGGCCGAATGCAACCAGGACCCCCGGCTGCGCGAGATGAACCGGGACTGGTCACGACAGATCGCCATCGTGGCCACCGGCCACCATGGCCGCCGAGCGGTTTGGCTGAAGAGTCAAGAGGGCATTCTAACATCGGGTGAGGGTCCGCTGGCGTCCCCGGATATGGAAATCACCGCGCCCGAAGAGATGCTGATCGATATTTTTTCGGGGCTGTTAAGCCCCACCGAACCTTATAACGCTGGGGACCTTTTGGTTCGCGGTCAGCAGGACGATATGATGCGGCTCGATATTTTGACGCTCTTGATCTGGGGGGGCTAGGGCATGGCGGGCAAAGGCCTCTCGCGCGTACTGCCCTACCGGACCGCGGTTTCCACCAGTGCCGGACTGGCCTCGGCCGCCATAAATTTCTTGGCTTGCGTGGAAGTGGCCGAATATGCGGGCGGACAGTCGGCCTGGCTGGCGTTGCTGGTGGCCGGTGGCTTGATTGTGTTCGCCGGTGCCAATTTTTCTGAACTGACCACGCTTTATCCGTCTGCAGCCGCCATACGCGTGTGGATCCGGCGCGGCGTCGGGGACGGGGTGTCATTGTTCAGCTCGCTGATTTATGCCACGACGGTGGTGTTTGTGATTGCGGCCGACGCATTTGTGGTGGGACATATGTTTCGCGCCACGATTCCGGAGGTGCCGGGACTGGTTTGGGTGGTGGCGTTGCTGGCCGTGGTGGCCTGGGCCAATTCGCGGGGCATTAAGGTGGCCGGAGCCGTCCAGGACACCAATGCGTTCGTGTTGCTCGTCACCCTTATCGCATTCTCGCTATTGGTTTTGGTCAAAGCCCCGCCCACGGTGCCCGCGCTCTTTCGCCTGGGCCCTGGATGGATTCAGGCGGTAGCGGTCGGGGTCTTTATATTTGTCGGCTTTGAGTGGGTGACACCGTTGGCCGAGGAATTTTCCGACGCGCGCGCCATTCCCAGGGGAATGTTTACCGCGTTGGGACTTATCGCCATGGCCTTTGGACTGTTTTCCGCAGCCTTAAGCACCGTGTTCCCCAACCCGCACGCCCTGTCGTCCAGCCTTATTCCCCAGCTCATGGTGGGCATGCGGGCGCTTGGCCCGCTCGGATTCTGGTGGATGGCGCTGGTGACCCTGACCACCGCGATGACCACATTTAATGGGGGCCTGGCCACCGCCTCGCGGTTCGTCTACGCCTTGGCCCGGGAACGGGTTCTTCCGGAGTGGTTTGCCCGTTTGAACGCCAAGCTGGTCCCGATCAACGCGGTGTGGTTTTTGTCCGGAATTTCGCTGGTGTTGGCTGTGGGGGTCTATATCACCGGCGGATATCTGACGCTCATCAATGCCGGGGCCGGGGTGGAATCTTTGATGTATGCGCTCTCTTCAATCCTGGTCATCAACTTGCGAAAACGGGAACCCGACAGAGAAAGAGGATTCCGGGTGTGGGGCGTGCCCTGGGTTCCGGCGGTCCTGGCACTCATCTTCACCGCCCTCGGCATCGGGGCGCTGTTGACGCCCGTTGGCCGGTCGCCGGTCCCCTGGAGCCTGGGGTTTGTCGGCGGATTGGCGGTGTTGGCCGGGTGGTATGTTGCCAAGGTGGTTCCGCGGCTGAAAAAGCGAGCACCGGTTTCCCGCTCCAGGCAGCCCGGCTCACAGATTTGACGGGAACCTCCGGGAAGATTTCGGTGCCTGGCGCCAAGGTCGGGCTTTGCCGGCGCGGTTGGGCGAGGTCAAGGCGCCCCCTGCGGGGCGGCTTCGCCGGCCTTGACCTTGTTTCCGGACGCCCTGACACAATTTTTGCCCCCAGAGGATTGACAAGTGCTAACATACGAGGGAGCTGGTGCATAACTCGGGTTTCTCAGTCGGTACTCGTTCTATAAAATGCGAGATAACACCATATTTGGGAACTTGCGGATGCCCACGACTCTTTAGACCGCCAATGTGTCCCATTTCCCCCCGGCTTGCCCCCTTTTTTGTTCCTCAAACCGGTGTTTGGGCAGATCACGGCGCCGGTGCCGATGTTACGTCGGAAGCTCCCGACGCCGCAAGATCCGGTTCAGTTCTTCAATATTTTGGATCGCACTGACAATCTGCAACTGCCATTCCACCTTGGAGCGACCCCAATAATGGGTGCGACGTCCGCCCTGTCGGGTCACCCGTTGAATCACGTGTTCGACCCGCGACCGTTCGCGATAATGGGCCTGCCAGGCCTGGCCCGCTTGGCGTTCCCGTTCGGCTTGCCGAACGGGTTCGTCGGCGTCGAGGGACAAGGGCCGCCCCCCGTTGCCGCCCACGCACTGCGCCCGCAAGGGGCACTGGGTACACGTGCCCTGAGGAAAGTGAATGACCACGGTTTTCTCCGGCTGTTCGGGATCCCCGGGCCGAATCGGGCGAACCTCGCCCTGCGGACAGGTCACGGTGCCCTGATCCCAATCCCACTCAAAGTCCGTTTTGCTGAACCGTCCTTCACGGTTCACCGCGGGCGGCACCGGTGCCTCGAGGATAACCGACGGTGCCTCAGCTTCCACGTCCTTGCGCGTCGGGATCCCCCCATAGGCCGTGTCCCCCATCAGGTGCTCGGGCAGCGCGCCCGTATTGGCTTGCCGATCGTTCAGAACCTCCACGGTGGCATCCCCATCGGCGACATTGCCCCCCGTGACCGAGGCCCCCGTAATAAAGGCGCCGTCCCCGTCGGCCCGATTTTGGACCGTAATGTGGCCTTTGTAGCCATCAAATTTCTGACTGCTGGTCTTTCGTCCATGGCGCAGGTCCGGGTCTACAGTGGATAAAATCCGGTCGGGCGCCACGCGCTGCGCAATCCGGACCTGGTCCGGGTGGTCAGGATCGGGCTCAATATCTTGCTCTACGACCAGAGCCAAAAGGGTCAGTGCTTGCCGCACACTGGGGGGCACCGGATCAGACGCGTCGTCGGTCGGGGTCGGCCAGTAGGCGACCAGAGTCCGGCCATCCGCCGCGAGATCTTGCAAAAATTCCGCGCGGGCTTCGGCCGAAGCCCAGTTCAGGGCGGGTTTTTTGCGGTCGGCGTAATCGGATCGCCGCAGAGTGGGCACGGCTTGCGCCAGGCCGGCCGTCTCGCATTCGATCAGCACCCGGCGAATGGCTTGCCGAATGAGTACCAGAGTGCCCTGGCGTGCGGCGGCCCCGGCAATCATAAAGGAATCGATGAGATCTTCCGCGGCGCCGAGAAGTCCTGCGGCGCTGGCGTCCGCCAGCGTCATCCGGAGCAGGGTGCGGCCAAAATCCGTGTCCAAGAGCCGGGTGCGATACCGAGTGAGCGTGGAGTGGTCCAACGTAATCTCCGGGCTCCGGCTGAGGTCGAGGGCGAACTTCCAGCGGTCATCAAACCGCGCGTTGTCGACCGCGTCGCGGTCGGATACCCCTTCGCGCAATTGTAGCAGGGTCAGGGCCAGGACCACGGTCGGCGGTTTGGACGGACGGCCCGTGCTCCCGTACCAATCCGCGAAGTCCTCATCGCGAAAATGCTCCGCCATCCAGTGTCGGATCTGAGCATAAATCGATGTCGGAGGAATCGCTTGTTCCCACCCATCTAGGTCGGCAAAGGTTAACTTCCGTTGATACCGTCCCAGCACTTGTGTCACTCCTCAGCCTGGACCCTTTGATGGGAAGAATTCGCCATTCCAGCGGTAAAATCCTGATACGACAGGAAAAAAATGTGTGTAGTGTTCACCGGTGGCGGTTTCGCACGAGAATCACCGATTGCAGCATTTGTGGAGCGGAATCCGATGGAATCCGGTTTCAGAGCATTTGGCGGACTTTTGCACCAGCTCCCTAGGGCCGGTTTGGACGGGCAAACCGTGCGCCCCGGTCTATTCCCCCGGTTTGGCTCATACCCTTTGCTGGGAGGGGTGGAGGTGAGACCGAGGCGCAAGGGATACCCCGGCAAAAGGTTGATTTGGTTGCTGGCCTGCGCGGTACTGGCGGGAGCGATCAATGTGCTGACCGCAGTGGGTGGGTTGCGCACGATTAAGGTCTGGGATCGGGCATTATTGCGACCGGCCGAGGCGGTGGCAGCGGTCAGCCCGCGGGTTGCGGCAGCCCGGCCGAAAAGGCCGCCGGCGGAGGGTGGCTTGCCGCCAGGGATGGTCTTGGGATATTTTTACGATCCTGGCAACGCGGGCAACGCGGTAGCCATGTTGCAGCACTACCTGCCGTTTTTGACGGGCATTATCCCTTTTTGGTACACGGTGCAAGCCAACGGCACGATTTCCGGCCAAACCAATCCGGCGGTGTTGCAAGTTGCGCAGCAACATCATTTGTGGACCTTTGCCCTGGTCGAGAACATGGCGGGCCAAAGTGTATTCGGACCGCTGTTGAACAGTCCCGTCGCCAGACGGCGGACGATAGACAATTTGTTGACCTTAGTGGAAGCCAATGGATACAGCGGGATAAATTTGGACTGGGAAGGCATCGCCCCGAGCGAGCGCCACGCCTTTTCGACCTTTGTGGAAAATTTGTCGGCAGTGTTTCACCAGCATGGCTATTATGTTACCTTGTCGCTGCCGGCGGAGACCCAAAACCAACCGGCCAACAGTTGGACAGGCGCCTATAATTACGCGAAACTGGGACGCTATGCCGACTTGATCATGGTGATGGCCTACGACCAGCATTGGGCGGGGGGCAGCCCGGGTCCGATTGCGGCACCATCCTGGGTCAAACAGGTCTTGAACTATGCCATCTCAGTCGTCTCGCCGCAAAAAGTGATTTTGGGCATACCGGGATACGGGTATGATTGGAGCGGGCAAGGGGCAACCGCCCTGTCTTACAATCAGGCGCAGGCCTTAGCCCGGCAATATTCGTCCACATCCGGACAAAACCATTTTGTCTACACCCAAAATGGTGAGACGCATTCGGTTTGGTTCGAAAACACCGAGAGTTTATTGAATAAAATTCAGCTGGTGGGCGGATACGAATTGCGAGGCATCGCGTTATGGCGGCTCGGCATCGAAGATCCCAAAATGTGGTCTTTCTTGCAGTGATCGCCGCAAACGGGCAAGCTGCTCGGGCGGGATGCCGGTCAAAGACGGACCGTGCGCCGCAAGCAGGGTATCGTCTGGCTAGGGTTGTCCGTGATCCGCCCCGAAGGCTCTGTCCGCGCGAAGGGGCCTCTCTGGCTTACCTGTGAGCGTCTTGTAACCCATACCCGCTCTGGGATCGTGGCGCGCGACAACCGCTCGCCGATCAAAAGACGGCGTAGTCCAAGAAGGCCGGGAACGGTGCGGGGCGGAACGCGGGTGGATCCCGGGCAGCCTCTCATGGCCAACCTGGTCGACCGTTGCGGGCGGTTTGTTTTCCGGCAAAGGTCGGGGCGAAGGCGCGTTCGACCACCGCTGCCGACGATGGATGCCGGCGTGGACCCGAGTGACCTGAGGATCATATTGTCCGCAGGAATCCCCGGTCCATGATGAGCATGGCAATAACCGGAAATAGGTTGAACGAAACCTGCACTTATCGTTTTGGCCCCAGGTTTTAACACCAGTGTGCGCCCGTTTGGGTATCATGGGGAAAGCTTAAGCACGTCCGGACTGGACCCTAACCCGTTTGCGGGGTTGCAACAGTTTGCCTTGACATTAGCTAGGCTTGCTCATATTATATTACCATGCGCAAGATGGCAACAATAGCCGAAACGGCAACATTCCTGGGTGTATCAAAGTCCACCCTTCGCCGGTGGGAACGTGAAGGACGGCTATTGCCGGACGAACGGACCGCTGGTGGCCAGAGACGGTACGATCTGGCAAAACTACGGCCCAACGCTTTTCACGCCGGGCCGGGTGGCAGAACCACCATCGCCTATGCCCGGGTATCGAGCCCTGACCAGAAAGCGGATCTGGAACGGCAGGGCCAGGTGTTGACGATGTTCTGCTCCGCTAACGGATGGTCATTCGAAATCCTCTCGGATCTCGGATCGGGGATGCACTTTCACAAGCGCGGCCTTCGCACCCTCTTGGACCGGATCATCGCCGGGGACGTGGAGCGCTTGGTCCTGACCCATAGAGACCGCCTGCTGCGTTTCGGCGCGGAGTTGGTGTTCGCGGTCTGTGAGATTAAAGAGATCGAGGTCGTCATCATCAACCAAGGCGAAGAACCTTCTTTCGAAGAGGAGCTGGCCCAGGACGTGCTGGAGATCATCACCGTGTTTTCAGCGAGGCTTTACGGCAGCCGGAACCACCGGAACAAGCAAATGCTGGAGAAACTGAAGGGCGCGGTGGAAACGTGACGCGAACCGTCCAGTGGCGTTCCGGCATGCGCAACCCCGGCAAGTGGGCAACGGTTCTGGCTGTCGCCACGGCCTATTCCCTTTAGAATGACACCTGTCTCCGGGCGCTCGCCCGGACTGTCCGGTAGGCCGGCCTGGACAACCCCCGGCGCTAGGGCCGCAGAGAGCGTGGGCGGCTAGTGCGGGGCATGGCTGGCACGATCGCAAGGGATGTGGGCTGGCCTGGCCGTTAGCTGAACGCCGGCTGAATTAGGCGATTTCGACCCCATCGGGTCATGTCTTTTTTTATCCCTTTCACACTAATTTCATGTGCACCGTGTATCATGGTAACGAGACAGGAAAGGTTAAGGGGGATGACGGAACCAAGTGCCGCTGAGGAAACCGCTTCGCGTGAATGATATGGGCACAGGGGTTTGACCGGGAACGGGCGGTCATGCTAGGAAATGAGCAAGGGCGGATTCGGGGGGATGATTAAATGGCGCCAATCGGACGACGTGCCGCGGGCTGGCAACTCGGTCCGGAGGTGACCGGGATCACCATGGATTCGCGCCAGGTGCAACCCGGCTTTATTTTTGTCGCCGTACCTGGGTTTTCACAGGACGGGCATAAGTTTATCCAGGATGCGATGGAGCGCGGGGCGGTGGCAGTTGTTGGAGAGCAAGCCTCCCCCAGCACATCGCTTCCGTATTTTCGGGTGTCATCGAGCCGGCAGGCGGCAGCAGAGTTGGCGGCAGAATTTTATGGCAATCCGTCCGAATCCTTAACCACGATTGGGGTCACCGGAACTAACGGCAAGACGACAGTGGTTTTTTGGTTGTCCCATTTGTTGCGAAGTGCGGGCCTTTCTACCGGAATGATTTCCAGCGTGGTGAACGAGACCGGTTCAAGGAATCTCCCGGCCAACCTGACCACACCGGAAAGCCCGGATTTGCAGGGCTATCTTGCCGAAATGCTTAACAACCGGCGCACGCATGCGGTCGTCGAAGTTTCGTCTCATGGCATTGCCCAGCATCGGATTGATCGGGTTGCGTTCAAGATGGCTATATTGACGAACATTACCCGTGAGCATTTGGATTTTCACGGTACCATGGAACGCTATGTGGAGACCAAGGCCCGCCTGTTTCAAGGTCTGGGACCGACCGCGCTGGGAGCGGTCATCAATGCCGACGACCCGCATTTTGAATTATTGGCCAAGCGGGCCCTCGTTCCGGTGATAGGATTTGGACTGTCGCCCGGGG
>JAJZZA010000067.1 GCA_021797825.1 Bacillota bacterium
AAGGGCCCGGATATGGTGGCCGACCCCGAGCACCGTTATCTCATGACCTTTTTGGCCATTGCACCCAATGAGCATTTTGAGCTGTCGCGTGTGGAAATTGATCGGCCGGGACCGTCTTATACGAGTGAGACACTGGCTTATTTCTATCATCAAGACCCCACCGTGGACTGGTATTTTATCAGCGGCGCCGACGCGATCCTGGAAATTGCGTCGTGGCACGGCCCGGAGGAAATCTTTCGGTATGCTCAGCTAATCGCTGCAAGTCGGCCCGGGTATTCATTGTCCCGGATTCAGGCCCTGGAGGCCCAGTTGGGCCACCAGCGAGTGGAAAGGATCCATCAGATCGAGGTGCCGGCCCTCGCCATCTCGTCCAGTCAGATACGCGAACGCTTGAGCCGGGGGTTATCGATTACCTATCTGGTGCCGGGGGCGGTGGAACACTACATCCGCAAGAACGCGATCTACGGCACGCGACAGGGAGGCATTATCGAATGAGGGTTCGTCCAAACGCTTATACTGTTGTTGAGTCCAGTGGTTTCCCAGCATCACGGAGCTGTCTTATCCGTCTCGTTTGGATTAGTTCGCCAACCGGTTGCCTGGGTCCCTGGCCAGGTGCCTAGAGATGTTGGAACACACAGGGAGGAACGAAATGGCACGCACGTTGTACGTAGGGAATCTTCCGTGGGGCACCACCGAGGACGAGTTGGCTCAGGCTTTTTCCCAGCACGCGCAGGTTGTCAGTGCGCGCATTATCACGGATCGGGAAACGGGCCGGTCACGCGGTTTCGGTTTTGTGGAAGTAGCGGACCAGGATGCTGAGCAAGCCGTTGAATCGATGAATGGAACCCAATTGGGTGGCCGGGACATCATCGTCAACGAAGCCCGCCCACGTCAAAACAAGTACTAATTATACGGCCACAATAGTCAGCCACGGGCCCTCGGCCTTTCCGAGGGCTTCGTTGTGTTTTCGTGGTAGACTATTCCTAAGCCATTGTTGCGGGGAGGGCGGCGTATGACGGAAGCGGAGATTGCGGAGCGCTACAACTCCCTGAGCGCGCACCGGCGCGAACATTGTGAGCGGGTGGCCGAGGTGATGGCGCGCTTGGCCGAACGCCATGGCTTGGATCGGCGGGCGGCCTATTGGGCCGCTCACGGGCACGATCTGGCCCGGGAAATGACGCGGCCAGGGTTGCTGGGGGAGGCCGAGCGCTGGGGCATCGCGGTCGATCCCACGGCTCGCCAGGAACCGATTCTGCTGCACGGCCCGGTGGCTGCCGCCTGGCTGGAGTCCGCCGGTCTGGGCACGCCCGAGGTTTGGGATGCCATCCGCTATCACACGACCGGGAATGTCGGCTTATCCCCGCTAGGCAAAGCGTTGTTCGTCGCGGACGGGGTGGAACCGGGGCGGCGATATGGGGAACGGGCGGAGTTGGCGGCGTACGCCGAGACCGATTTGGACGGGGCTTACAGCCGGCTATTGGCCCACACCGCGGCCTACCTTCGGGTGCGCGGCCTGGCGCCCCATCCGCTCCTGCTCGCGGCTTTGCAAGAAAGTGCGGTGCCTGGGCATTAAACAATCAAGGTTAGGGAGGAATGGCTACGGTCGAGTCAATGGCGTGGGCGCAAAATGCCGCCCGAGCGGCCCGGAATAACAAAGGGCAGGATGTGGTTATTCTTGACATGCGGGACGTGACCCTGGTGGCGGACTATTTTGTGGTGATCACGGGCCATAATGTTATCCATGTGAGCAGTTTGGCGGATCATATCGAGGAGGCGATGGCACAAACCCAGGCCAAGCTGTTAAGGCGAAGCGGGCGTGCGCGCGCGCATTGGATTCTGTTGGATTATGGCGACGTGGTGATTCACGTGTTTACCGAAGAGCAGCGGGCCTACTATAACCTCGAGCGGCTGTGGGGCGATGCCGCCGTGGTGCCGCTCGAGGCGTAGCCAGCCCCGCCGGCCTCAGGCGTCGGCCAATCCAGGCGGGGCTGCCTGGAAAATTGACTGCAAAGCCGCTAGAATGCCTTCCGGGACCGTAACCGGTGCCGCACAGGCGGTTCCCCGGCAGATGTAGAGCGCGGGCAGAGGAATTTCCGGATAGCCGCTTCGCAAGAATTCCGGGGAGCCGAGCACGACGCTGCGCACGGCGCGCCTGCGGTCGAACACCCCAAACACGGCCCGACGCAGGTCGGTGGCAGGATGGTGGGACGATTCGACCAGCGTGCTGATTAGTGCTGGCGCGTCCTGCATGTCCTGCGCGAGTGCCCACGGCGCCGCGAAGATCCCTTGTTCCTTGGCCAGCGGGGCGAATGCCTGGATGAGGCGGACCGCTCGTTGCGAGGCGGCATCGTCCTCGGTAATGGCGGCAAATCGCAGGAGGGCGCGGGCCATGACCGCGTTTTCGGCCAGCGGCTGCTGAAGATGGCGGAAGCGTCCGAGCGGGTCCGCCGGTTTCTTTTGGTCAAGGTAGACCCGGCCGTCGAAGAGGATGCGATCGGCATAGGCAAATAGTTCCCGGCAGCGCTCGAGATAGACCGCGTCTCCGGTAAATTCGTAGCCGTCAAGCAGGGCGTGGGACAAATGCACGATGTCGGTCAGCAGTCCGGGCAATTGCGGGGTTCCATCGTCGAAGTGATGCAGTCCCACGGCAGGATCCCACATGCGATCCCAGAGCGCTTCCAGCGCGGTGAGGGCAATCGGCGTGTAGTGGGCTGGATTTATCAGCGACGAGGCCAGCAACTGCGTGGAAATCATCATGGCGTTCCAGTTGGTATGGAACACGGTGTCGGCAAAGGGCGGCTTGGCTTTCTCCCGTTCTTCCGCCGGCAGCTTGTAATATTCCTCATCGGCATCTTGTGACCCGCCCCAAAGCCCTTCCGGGGAGAGCAAACTGCGATTGGCCCATTGCAGGGTATGTTCGGCAATCTGCCGGTAGGTCTCGTCCCCGAGAATCTGAAAGGCCCGAAGATAGAGGCGGGCCAGGACCGCGTTGTCCTCAAGCATTTTTTCGTAATGCGGAATGGTCCATTCGCGGGTGGTCGAGTAGCGGAAGAATCCACCCGCCATGGCGTCGTACATACCACCGCCCGCCATCGCGTCCAGGGTCCGCACGGCCATGCCGGCCGCCCAGGCATCGCCCGTGGCGGTAAAGCGGGCCAAGGCCAGTTCCCAAACATCCGGTTGGGGAAATTTGGGGAAGTTTCCCAGACCTCCGTATGCCCGGTCAAACTGTTGCCGGATGCTTTCCATCACGGCTTCAAGCGATTCGGCCGTTTGGGTGGAAGCCTGCTCGGGCGGTTGCTGGGGATCGGACAAGGCGGGAGCCGGCGGCTCGGCCAGGGAATTTCTGATGGTGTCACGGTTGGCGGCCCAATAGTCGAGCACTTGACTCAACAACGCGGCCATTTGCTCGGGATTGATATAGGTGCCACCGGTTAAAATTTCGCCGCCAGGCGTCAACAGCGCGGTTGTCGGCCAACCGCCCATATTGTAGCGGAGATTGACGTCCGGCCTCTGGTCATTGTCCACGCGCACCGGAATAAAGTCGCGGTTAATCCGGGTAATGATGGCGTTGTCCGAATAGGTGGTTTCGTCCATAACGTGACACCAATGACACCAGACGGCGGAAATGGAGAGTAAAATGGGCTTGTCTTGGCGCTCGGCCTGGGCGAATGCCCCCGATCCCCACTCCTGCCATTGGATGCGATGCGCCTGATTGGGACGCGGGCTAAAACGAAACGGTGATTCGGCCATATGCGGGTCATCCTTTCTGGGGCGGTGCAATTCACGCTTTTCATCATACCAATCTTTACCCGGATAGCGCGAGGGTATCCGGCATATCCGACGGGAACCATTCCTTCGGCGAGGAGGTGGGCAGGTGGCAAACGAGTCCGGACGGGTGTTGGTGGCCACCGGTTTGAGTTCCGCGATTGGCGAGGCGCTGCAGTCCCAACTGGATCGGACCTGGAACATTATCGGTGTGGGCCGGCGGGCGCCTGCCCGGGGGACCTGGGTCGAAGCCGATTTTCGGATGGATGCCGCCCGGTGGGTCCCGGCGCTGGCAACTGTCGTAGAGCGGCAAGGACACGTAGAGGGATTCCTGCATCTGGCGGGGCTAGTATTCAGCGATGACACGGCGGGGGTGACTCGGGATGAATGGGATAGTCAACTGGCGGTGAATTTGACGGCGGCATTTGTGTTGGGCCAGACCGTGCGGCCTTGGCTGCAATCGGGATCGAGTGTGGTGCTGGTGGGAAGCGTTGATGCGCGGCTGGCCAGTGTTGCCGGCCCGGCTCCGGTCTATGGGGCGGCCAAAGCCGCACTTTTCGGCCTGATGAGGCAGTGGGCGGCAGAGTGGGGGCCGCAGGGGATTCGGGTCAATGCGGTGGCGCCCGGCGCCCTCGCCGCGGGCAACGGCCCGCAGGGTCCCGGGGCGTCGGCAGCGACCGGCGGGCGCACCGCGCTGGGGCGGCTGGGACGCCCGGAAGAGGTGGCCGCGGCCATCCGTTTCCTGTTGGAAGGTGACTCCAGCTATGTCACCGGCGTGTGGCTGGCGGTGGACGGGGGACTAAATCTCCGCTATTGACGAAGGCCATACTTAAAGATATAAACATATATTTATGGAGGAGGGAGGGGAGACCGGTGACCCATGAAGAAGCCGCGGCCATCTTTAAGGCTTTGGGTGACCCGACCCGGGTGAGAATGGTGGCGCTTTTAGCCGTTCACGAGCGCTGCGTGTGCGAATTCGTGCCCGTCTTCGGAATCTCGCAGCCCGCCGTATCCCACCACATGCGACGGTTAAAGGAGGCCGGCCTGGTCAGAGAGTCCCGCCGGGGACAATGGGTTTTTTATAGCCTGGTGAAAGAGCGGCTGGACGGCCTCCGGCTCGATCTTGAGGAGCCTGGCCGCTGGGTCCGGGACTGGCCGCCGGACTTGACTGAAATGGCCCGGTGCGACGTGCCGCCGTCGCCCGAGGCCCCATCGAGGACCCGTAAAGGGGAGGACTATGCACGCGTTTCTCGCGATTAGCCTGTTTTTGGCGGTGTTGATTTTCATCGTGGTGCAACCGCGGGGACTCTCGATCGGATGGACGGCCTTTGTCGGAGGAGCCGTCGCGATTGGGCTCGGACTGGTGACTTGGGCGGATGTGGGCGAAGTGGTTCACATCGTTTGGGATGCCACCCTGACTTTTGTCGCCTTGATCATTATCTCCCTGATTCTTGATGAGATGGGATTTTTCAAATGGGCGGCGCTCCATACCGCGCGGGCGTCGCGGGAACGGGGTCGGCGCCTGTTTTTGCTGTTGGGCGTGTTGGGGGCGGCGGTGGCCATGTTTTTTGCCAATGACGGGGCGGCGTTGATATTAACCCCCATCGTCTATGAACAAACCCGTGTCCTGAAATTGGATCCGCGGGCGACACTGGCTTTGATTATGGCCAGCGGCTTTATTGCCGATACCACGTCGGTTCCGCTGGTCGTATCGAATTTGGTCAACATTGTTTCCGCCGACTATTTCCGTTTGGGCTTCGTGGACTACGCGGTGAGGATGGTACCGGTCGATGGGGTGGCGCTGCTGGCCAGCTTGGCGATGCTGTTTCTCTTTTACCGCCGGGACCTGCCCGACCGGATTGCGGTGGGAGACCTGGAGGAACCCCGCTCGGCCATTCGCGATGAGCGCCTGTTTCGGATCTCGTGGGGCGTCCTGGCTTTTTTGCTTATGGGATATTTCGCCAGCCAGCTGCTTCACCTGCCGGTTTCCTTGTTTGCCGGAAGCGCCGCCCTGGCCTTTATCGGACTGGCCCGGAAGAGTCCGGCGGTGTCCATCCGGACCGTGCTGCGTGAGGCTCCGTGGAAGATTGTGGTGTTTTCGATTGGCATGTATGTGGTGGTGTTTGGCCTGCGCAACGTGGGTCTG
Source organism: Bacillota bacterium (assembly GCA_021797825.1). Classification (GTDB taxonomy): domain Bacteria; phylum Bacillota; class Sulfobacillia; order Sulfobacillales; family Sulfobacillaceae; genus JAJZZA01. The sequence goes on from JAJZZA010000067.1 coordinate 5,915, forward strand.
ACGCATGCCCTAAGCCATGGATTGGAATTTCTAGCCCAAGCCGGGCCGACCAGCGCGGTGGTGGGCACGGGTCTGGTGGCGGCCTTGCTCTCGTCGGTGATGAACAACATGCCCACTGTGATGATTGACGCGTTGGCGATTCACGGGGCGGGGGTGTCGCCCGCCCTTCATACCCAGCTGGCGTACGCCAATATCATTGGCTGCGATTTGGGTCCGAAACTGACCCCGATCGGATCGCTGGCCACGCTGCTCTGGCTCCATGTGTTGGAGCGCCGCGGGGTGCGGGTGTCGTGGGGATACTACATGCGGGTCGGAATTTTGCTGACCATTCCCGTCTTGCTGGTGACGTTGACGGGACTGGCGGTATGGGGCGCGGTGATTGGATAAATGGCAACGACGACGGGGAGGGCAGACATGGAACGGTTACTCATTATCGGAGGCAGTGACGCCGGCATCAGCGCGGCGCTGGCGGCGCGCCATCAAGATGGCCGGCGCGAGGTGATGATGGTGCTCGCGGATGATTACCCCAATTTTAGCATTTGCGGCCTCCCCTTTTATTTGGGAGGGGAGGTGGCGGATTGGCGTCATCTGGCCCATCGCACGCGGGATGAGATCGCACGGACGGGCATCACGGTGCGCACCGGCGTGCGGGCCGAAGGGATCGATGCCAGCAGGCGGCGGGTTGAGGTGCGAAGCCTCGACGGCCGCCGGGAATCGCTGTCTTATGGACAATTGCTGATTGCCACTGGCGCCGAGTCCTTGCGCCCTCCCATCGCCGGGATTGACCAACCCGGGGTCTTTCTGCTGCACAGCATGGAGGACGGGTTTGCCATCGCGCAGTATCTGCAAGCCGTCCGTCCCGCTGCGGCCGTCATAATCGGGGCGGGCTACATTGGGTTGGAACTGGCCGAAGCCTTTAGCCGTCAAAAAATGGCGGTGACCCTCATTGAGCAAACCGAAGCGGTGTTGCCGACCATTGACCCCGACTTAGGGCGGCGGTTGGAGGGCTATCTGCGGGAGCAAGGGGTGACGGTTGCCTCGGGCACCCGCGTCGAGGCCATCGAAGGGGATTCCGACGGATTGCTGTGGGTGTCCGGCTCGGGGGATTTTCGCGTGCAGGGGGGCATCGTGGTGGTGGTCACCGGGGTGCGCCCCGCCACCGGACTGGCCCGAACCGCTGGGGCGTCTCTCGGGATGCGGGGCGCTATCGTGGTAGACCGGACCATGGCGACCGGGGTGCCGAACATCTGGGCGGCGGGGGATTGTGTTGAAACCTGGCACCGGTTATTGGCCCGCCCTGCCTACTTGCCGCTCGGCACCACCGCCCACAAACAGGGACGGGTGGCGGGAATCAACGCCGCCGGGGGGCACGCCGTGTTTGCAGGCAGTGTCGGCAGCCAGGTGGTCAAGGTGTTTGACTGGGCTGTCTCTCGCACCGGACTGCGTGACGGGGAAGGGCGCGAAGGCGGTTTTAATCCCTTGACGGTCACGCTGACCGTGCCGGACCACAAAGCCTATTACCCCGGTTCGCATGCCCTGACGGTTGCCCTGACGGGCGACCGGGAAACCGGTCTCTTGTTGGGAGCCCAGATGATGGGACACTGGCAGGGACACGGCGCCAAGCGCATCGATATCGTGGCGACCGCGCTTTATCACCGGATGAAGGTTGCCGAGCTGACCGATTTGGATTTGAGTTACACTCCGCCGTTTAGCAGCCCGTGGGATCCGGTGCAAATGGCGGCCGATGCCTGGGTGGCGGAGTCGGCGAAACCGTCCGCGTCCCTCCCCGTCTAAGGACGCGGAGGGAACCGGCCGGAGGCGGCGACAGACGGCGAAAGGACCGGCGATGATGGCTAGAGGTGACCATCCTCTGCCGCCAGGCAGAGGATGGTTGCCGGGATCGCGCCCGTGTTGAGTGGTTCAGGGTGGGCCAAACCCTTTCCAGGCGGCCGCCCCAAGCTCTTCGGGTCACGGGGACTTAGCGGTCGCCGAAGGCGATAAATTGGGCATCTTCGGCGATGGCAGAGGACAGCCGCCAACGCAGCCACTGTTTCGATGAGCTCCCTCCTGCCAGCATGCTGCCACCAGGGGACATGGGTCAGGGAAGGGAACCGTTTCGCCCGACGGCGAGCCCCGGGCGGGGTGCCCGAAGCATGTGGACGGGCTCCGTCCGGATAGGGCGTGGGATGGAGCACTTGTGATCACACGGGGGGACCCCGCATAACGCCCTCCGGGAGGCCGCCACGCCCAACCTGGCGGCTCGGAGCCCGCGCTGCCCCATGGCCCAGCCCGTCACTTGGACCCGCGGCCGGCCAAGCGGCCAGCGCTTGGCGCGACCGCAAGCCTCGGCGGGATAAGCGTTTGCCGCCGCGTGGCGCATTGAGCGGACCGCAGCGATGTCCTTCGGCCACACGACTGGCAAGACGTCACGTCCGCTCGTTTGACCCGGCGGGCGGCTCGAATCCTAGCCCCAGCAGGCGGGCAATGTTTTCCGCCACATCGATCATGTCGGGCCGAATGCGGTTGGGTTGGTAAAACCCGAGATGAAGCAGCCCCCAACATCCCTGCCGATGGCAAATCGGGGTAATCATGGCGGAGGCCAGCTGATGGACGCTGTCGAAGGCGCTGCGCCCCGCTTCGCTGGCGGCCTGAAACACGACGGTTTTCCGTTCGGTCAGAGCTCGCTGGAGGTTGCTGCCCACCATCAGACGAATGGTGCGGTTACCGGCTGGAGCCACGGGGCTGGATTCAGCGACAGTCAGCCCCTGCGGGCCGTGCTCAAGGAATGCGGCCACATCCGCTCCCAACAGGCGCTTGACTTCGTAGACCAGGTGCGTGAGGAACCCTGCGCTGGCCACGTTTCCGGCGAGCAAAAACTCGGCGGTGCGCACGATGGTCTGCAGTTGTTCGTGGGGACCGGGAGTCGGGCGAGCGGTATGCGCGATGATTTTCAGCACGCGCGGCCCGAGTCGCTTGGTCGGCCGGCCGAGATAAAAGCCTTGGCCCGCTTCGACGCCAATGTCGCGCAGTGTCTCCAACTCTGCCGCGGTCTCAATCCCCTCGGCGATGAGGGAGAGGATGCCGGTCTTACTGGAAAACCGCACCGTGCTTTCAACCAGCGCGCTCTTAACGGGATTGCGGTCGATTGCGCGGACTAGCTCAATGTCGATTTTGGCGTAGTCGGGCCGCAGTGCCACCAGCCGGTTTAAGCCAGAATAGCCGGCTCCCAGGTCGTCCAAGGCAACACGTATTCCGCGTTGCCGCCAGGGCGCCAACAGCACCTCGGGCGGAATCCGGTTCGGCAGGTTTTCGCGTTCGGATACCTCAAGCACCAGTTGCTCGGCCGGGAAAGCCGATTGCCGCAAAAGGCCGAGCAGCCATTGGGGGTTGGTGAGCGAGTGGGGCGACAGGTTGACGAAGAGCAATGTGCCGGAGGGCCAGGTCTGCCGGCTGGCGGCATCAAAAATGACGGGCAGGGCAAACTGGTCGAAAAGTTCCAGTTCGTGCTTGGTCGTCGCGGCTTGCAACAGGGCGCTCACCGACAGCGGACGTCCGGCGGCGTCGCGGGGGCGGCTCAATGCCTCGTATGCGGTGACTTCTCCCGAGTGCAAGGCCACAATGGGTTGAAACACGACATCCAATGATCCGGACGTTCGCCACTCGCGCCACAGAACCGAATGGGAAGGGAGGATGCTAGACACATCCATAACGGGAACCTCTCGCGTTCGACATGATGTCTAGCAGCATTCGCCATAAGTTACGGAATTCCTTTTTTGCGGAGGAAATGTGGCAGACATTGTACGGGTTTGCAAAATGTCTGTCAGTATGCGTTGGTTTGCCTGGCATGCTATCCAGAGGGGGTGAGGTCGCCCGTTGCGCTCGCCATCGCGGAACCCGCTGGCGTGGGCGCCCCGGTTGGCAAACGCGGCGGGCGCCCGCTCGTGGATGGCGGAGAGCGCGGTGGGGCAACGCCACCCTGCCACTAAACGATGTTTGCCTTACCCGGGGGAGTTGGATACAATGTAGGCAAATAACGATAAAGAGTCAGGGCCAACGAGCTTGGAGTACGGGATGGCAACGGTGCCAGAGAGTCGGTAGATGGTGCGAACCGACCCGCTGCATCCTTTCTCACCAGGGGAGGTCTGCGGCGCGCAGCCCGTTACCGCTGCGGCAAAGTGAGCGAATTCTCGCTAAATTGGGTGGTACCGCGGGTTAATCTCGTCCCTAGTGAAGCTAGGGATTTTTTGTTGGGGGGAGCACGATGCAGATCGAACGGGACGTTACGCGTCCTAGCACCCAGACCGACCGCTATGACGTGAAAGCGGTCGAGGAGTTCTGGCAGCGTCGCTGGGAAGAAGAGGAAGTTTACCGGGCCGAGATCACCGACAAACCCAAGTTCTATTGTCTGGAACAGTTCCCATATCCTTCTGGGCATCTGCATATGGGTCATGTCCGGGTTTATACCCTGGGCGACGTGATCGCCCGCTATCGACGCATGCGGGGATATTCGGTGCTGCATCCCATGGGGTGGGACGCCTTTGGCATGCCGGCGGAGAACGCGGCAATCAAGAGCGGCATCCCACCACGCAGCTCGACCATCGCCAACATTGCCTACATGAAAGGGCAAATGCGGCAGATGGGGCTCTCTTTCGACTGGAACCGGGAAGTGGCGACCTGCGAACCCGATTATTATCGGTTTACGCAGGAACTCTTCCTATTGTTCTATGAACGCGGACTGGCCTATCAAAAGGCGGGAGCGGTCAACTGGTGTCCGCATTGCGAAACGGTGCTCGCCAACGAGCAGGTCGAAGAGGGCCGGTGCTGGCGGTGTGATGCGGAAGTCACCAAGCGCGACTTGACCCAATGGTATTTTCGCATAACGGACTATGCCGACCGCCTGCTCGAGGGCTTGCGGGATCTGGATTGGCCGCCCGAGATAAAGACTCAGCAGGACAACTGGATTGGACGCAGTGAAGGCGCGGAAGTCGCCTTTCCGGTTCCCGATCTCGATGAGACGATTCGGGTGTTCACCACCCGTCCCGACACATTGTACGGCGCCACGTACGTGGTGCTGGCCCCCGAGCATCCATTTGTCGAGCGCTTAATTGCCGGACGGGAGAGCGCGGAGGCGGTGCGGGCGTTCGCCGCGGGCGAACGCGTCCGCAGCGATATGGAACGCACGGCGGAGAATACGGAAAAGAGCGGGATTTTTACCGGCGCCTATGCGACCCATCCCCTGACGGGGCAGCCGTTGCCGATTTGGGTGGCCAACTATGTGCTGGTCGATTATGGGACCGGCGCGGTGATGGGGGTGCCAGCCCATGATCAGCGCGATTTTGTGTTTGCGCGAAAATACCACCTGCCAGTACGGGTGGTGGTAAGTCCCGATGGCCAACCCATCCCGAACCTGGCCGAGCCCTATCTGGCCCCCGGCCGCTTGGTGGATTCGGGGTCGTTTAGCGGAATTGAGAGCCAAGCCGCGATCGGGGCGATTGCCGCCCACTTGCAAGAGAAGGGATTAGGCCGGCTTCAAGTCAGTTACCGGATGCGCGATTGGCTCATCTCGCGCCAGCGCTATTGGGGAGCGCCGATTCCGATCATTCACTGTCGCGACTGTGGGGCTGTGCCGGTTCCCCGCGCGGATTTGCCGGTGCTGTTGCCGGAAAACGTCACATTTACCGGTCAGGGGGGGTCGCCGTTGGCCGCTGCCGAAGAGTGGGTGGCAACCTCCTGCCCCCGGTGCAAAAACCCTGCCCGGCGAGAGACCGACACCATGGACACCTTTGTCGATTCCAGTTGGTACTACTTCCGCTACACGTCACCCCAAGAGCCCCGGGCACCGTTCGATCCGGAAAAAGCCAATCGCTGGATGGCCGTCGACGAGTATGTTGGCGGCAAGGAGCACGCCGTCCTGCACCTGTTGTACTCCCGCTTCTTCACCAAGGTGCTGCACGATGCGGGCTGGATTGCGGTTGACGAGCCGTTTCGACGGTTGCTGGTACAAGGCATGGTTGTCTACGGCGGGGCCAAAATGTCCAAATCGAAAGGCAACACGTTAAGCCCAGAGAGCATTATGGCCCGTTGGGGGGCGGATGCCACGCGCTTGTTTATGCTCTTTGCGGCACCTCCGGAAAAAGATTTTGAATGGTCGGATCAGGGAGTGGAAGGAAGTTTCCGTTTTCTGCAGCGCGTTTACCGTCTCGCTGTGCGAACTCCGGGGAGCGGGGACGACGCGGCCGCAGGGGAGCGCATTGAACGGGCGCGGGCTCGCGCGGTGAGAAAACTGACGGAAGATCTGGGCGATCGCCGGGCGTTCAACACGGCGGTCAGTGCCTTGATGGAATACACCAATGCGCTGTACCAGGATGCGGACCGCGTGCCGGCCAGCCTGGCACGCCGGGCGATCGAGACATTGGTCCTGTTGTTGGCCCCCTTGGCGCCCCACTTGAGCCAAGAACTGTGGCAACGGATGGGATCCGGCGGGAGTGTGCATGCCCAGGCGTGGCCGGCGTTCGACGATAAATGGCTGACCGAGACGGAAGTGGAGATTGTCTTGCAGGTGAACGGCAAGATTCGGGCCAGGATTACGGTGCCAGCCGATGTGGACGAAGAACGCATGAAGCAGCAGGCTTTGGCGGATGAGAGAATTCAGGTCTTGATTGCCGACAAGATCATACGCAAAGTCGTGGCGATTCCCGGGCGGCTGGTCAACGTGGTGGTCGCTTGAAAATCGTTCTGGCTCTGGCTTTGGCTTTGTCCTCGTCAGTGATCGGGGCGGTGGTGGGGCGCTCGCGGAGGCCCGCTGGCCATATCAAAATGAGCTGGGCGATTGTGGTGGCGGTGGTGGCGGCGGCGTTGGCTGAGGGCTCGACAGTCTTGTGGGTGGGAGCCCCCGCCGGCCCGTTGCAACCGATAACGGGCGGGTTGCTCATTGGTTTGACGGCCGGATTTTTTTCGGGAGGTCGCCCTCCGGGCAAATCGGAGAAAAAATGAGGCCGAAGGAACGGCACAGGACTGCCTGTGCCGTTCGGGTTGCGGGAAGCGTTAGTGCGCGACGCCAGCGTTGATTTGGATGCGTCGTCGCCGGCCTGGAGACTTGGTGACTTTTAGCGATAACAGGCCGTGGCGGTACTGGGCCTCGGCACTATCGGGATTGATTTCGCTGGGAAGGGTGACCGTCGCGTGGAACGAGTCGCCAATCCTGCGGTCACGTTCCGCCGGCGTTCCCGGAAACTGTCCACGCACGCTGATGGATTTCTCGTCCACTTCCATCGACACGGCATCCGGGTCGACTCCGGGCAACTCGAACTCGACCAGATATCCGTTTTCAATGGCGTGCAGATGGGTTCGTGGCTTGGTTTGGTCCAAGTTCCAGTCATCACGCATTCGGGTCCAAAAGCGGGTCATATCTTCGCGAAATCGGTCCATATCTTGCGGGTCCCATCGAATGAGGGCCACCGCCATCACCTCCCGTCACAGTATTGCCCGTTCGCCTAAGATTCTTGTGCGTCATTTAGGGCCACCGGAACCATCTCCCCGGTCTGATCATCCGCCAAATAAAGCAATTCCGTATCGGTGTCATAGTGGAACAGGTCGGCGAATCGGCCCCAGTTTATGGCTGTCATCAGCTGCCGCTCCGCCTCTTCCACAGAAAAATGCTCTTCCAGAATGTCATTGAAGAACTCCTTGGCCATCGCGTGGCTGGCCTTGGATCGGAGCACGCGGTCGATAAGGCGGAACAAGGGGATCTCCCGCAACTGCTCCCGAATGATGGCCTTGCGGTCGTTGACGTCGCCTTCCACAAATTGACGTCCCAGCGCGGTGACGGTCAAATCGCCCTCACTGACTTCCGCTAAATTGAACAGTTCCGCCGTCTCTGTTACCGGCAGCAAATCGTCCACTTCCAGAAACAGTTCCGCGCCCAGCCGGTACAGGTCGTCGGTGCCGCCGCGGTCGACAACCAATTCCAGTAGCCCGGACAACATGGAAAGATGGCCATATGGAATGGGGCGCAACCGCGGCCGGTCGCCGCGGGCGGGAGCGTCCTCGGTCAATTGCACCGCCTCGTCCTCGTCCTCGTCCCAGCCCGTCACAATTTTGTAGACTTGGTCCACCATATGGATGAATTCGGAAGATTTGCGGTTGCGGGGGTATGGCAGGTGGTTGGCCAGGTCGGCGACGAGCCGCGCAGGGTTTTTTGATAGAACGATAATGCGGTCGGCCATATAGACCGCCTCTTCAATTCCGTGGGTTACCATGAGCACCGCCTGTGTCGGGATGCGGGACTCAAGCCACAGATCGAGCAACTCGGACCGCAGGTTCTCGGCGGTCAAAAAGTCCAGCGCAGAAAACGGTTCGTCCATGCACAGCAACTCCGGATCCACCGCCAGGGCGCGGGCAAATCCGACGCGTTGGCGCATGCCCCCGGATAATTCCTTGGGGAACGCATCCTCATATCCGTTTAAGCCAATCAGGTCGATGAGTTTGACAGCTTTTTCCCGGCGGACCGCCGGAGCCGCCCCTTTGGCGGCCAAGCCCAATTCGACATTCTGCTGGACAGTCAGCCAAGGATAGAGGGCGAAGGATTGGAACACCATCGCGGCATGGGGATTGGGCCCGTTGACAGGGCGTCCGCGATAGAGCACCGTGCCAAACGAGGGCTTCGACAGTCCGGTGACAATCCGCAGCACGGTGGATTTGCCCGAGCCGGACGGTCCCAACAGCGCGATGAATTCTCCCGGGTGAATGTCAAGGGTGATGTCGTCCAAGATCAAAATGTCGTAATTGTCCGGCTGCACATACATCTTGGAAACCCCCAACATACGGACGAGAGCCGCCTGCTTGGTTTTTACCTGGGCGGGAGCGGGAATTTGTGCCACGCCCGAACCTCCTCGCGAGTTAGAATGCGCAGTCAATCCGGCACCGCGAGCGCGGCATCGGTCAAGTCAGGGAATAGCGTTGACTGGCTTTGTCATACAACGGACGCCAAATCGTCCGGTTAATCACCACCACCGTCAAGGACAGAGTGCCGGTGGCGAGCAACAGAACGGGGAAGCGGCTCTGCTGGGATGTCTGGGCAATCAGCGAGCCGACCCCGAATGTGGTGTAAACATGATTTTGGAAGCTGACGTACTCCGCGACAATACTGGCGTTCCAGGCTCCCCCGGCGGCTGTGATGAGTCCTGTGATGAGGGAGGGATAGATGGCCGGCAAGATCAGCGTCGTCCACACCTTGACGCCACGCAGACCAATCATGCGGGTGACCTCCCTCAGGTCTTCCGGAATGGCCGAGGCGCCAGCAATTACATTAAACAGGATATACCATTGGGTGCCCAGCACCATCAGCAGAATGGAGGCGGTTTCCAGTCCCCCTTTAAGATGGATCAGCAGCGCGACCAATCCCGGAAAGAGGGCGGTGGCCGGGATAGAAGCGGCAATTTGGGTCAATGGGGTGAGCTTAGCCGCCCACTCGCGGTTGAGGCCGATAAACACCCCGACCGGGACCGTCCACAATACGGAAATGGTCAAGGCCACCAACACCCGGGTCAACGTGGCCAAAGTGGCTAACACGACCAGGCCGATTTGATGCCAACCGACTTGCATGATGAGATGCAGCGCTCCTTGCAAGGACGTCACCAAGGCAATGATGGCGCCCGCGGAAATCAGGATGCGCAGCAACGACCAGGCACCGTTGATGACGGGATCGCCCCGCATGGTCGGCAGTGTGCGGGAAAACAAGCGGTCGCCGCGTTCGGCAAGCGGGGTCCATATCTGGGCTTGAAACCATTCGATCAGGACGGAGCGGCGAAGAAGAATCAAAATGGCGGATCGCGGGCGGTCTCCTTCCACCAGTTCCATTTTGAATTTGTCCGCCCAGGCCAAAAGCGGCCGCCAGATGAGTTGGTCCATCAGGACGATCACGGCCATCAGAGTGGCCAGTCCCGCCCCCTCGGCCAGCCAATTGCCCCGATTGGCGGCGGTTTGCAAGTAGGAGCCAAGTCCTTGCAATTGAAATTGGCGGGATCCCAGTGAGAACATTTCGGCGGCCATTAAAAAAAACCAGCCGCCGGCCCACGACATCATGGAATTCCAAACCAAGGGAACCATCGCGTAAGGCAGTTCCAACATGCGAAACCTTTGCCAAGGGCTAAGCGTCAGCGACAAGGCGGATTCGCGCAAGTCGCGGGGAATGGTGGTAAAACTCTGGTACACGGCGAAGACCATATTCCATACCTGTCCGGTAAAGATCAGGATGATTGCCGCCAGGTTGACTCCAATTCGCGATCCGGGGAAAAGGGCAATAAAGGCCAGCAGAACCACCGGCAAAAACGACAAAATGGGAACCGATTGCAAAATGTCGAGGAGCGGGATCAAGATCCGGCGGGCTTTGGGGTTATAGGCCGCCGCGTATGCATAGGACAGCGCGAAGAGCAGCGCGATGGCGTAAGCGGCGGCCATGCGCAGCCAGGACAACAGCGCGTAAATGGGAAGGCGCCACCAGGCTAGGGAGATGCCTCCCGACTCCGTCGGATAGGGATGAGCGCGAGTAGCCCAGGCGATGATAATGGAAAAGACGGCGAGCAGAACCGACCCGACAAGCGCGTCGGACCATCCGAGACCTGCTGGCCGCTCGCTTTGTGGGGCCATGATGACAACCTCCCTTGCGGCGTATCCCCAGACTTTTTACGGCACAGGCTAAAGGTTTCCCGTCCGGGTCCGATTTCACGCCCATCCTGCCCACCCCCGAGCCGTTCTATCGCGTCTTCATCTTAGCTTTTTCTCGAGGGGACGGGAAGGTTGCGGTGAACGGGTGGTTGGCGCCATGGGGTGTGGTTTAACACCTCACCGCGACGAAGGTTAATCAAATCTTAACCCGATGATCGCGCGGAATTCAACGTGATGTGGTGCAATACCAGATGAAGGCTGGCGAACCGGCTGGCCAGCAATCCCAAGGAGGCGGATGGCCATGCATGTACTGGTGACAAACGATGACGGGGTGACGGCTCTGGGCTTGCGATTGCTCGCTAACATTCTGCAGAGTTTGGGACATGGGGTCACGGTGGTCGCTCCGGAAACGAACCAAAGCGGCAAGTCCCAAGCCATCACGATTGACCGGCCGTTATGGATTAAGCCGGCGTTTCTGGGGGGGATGCCATCAAGCTATGCGGTGCGCGGCACCCCGGCCGATTGCGTGCGTTTGGTTCTCGCGGGGTACTTTGGTGCCCTGCCGGATTTAGTCGTGTCCGGCGTCAACCACGGTCTTAATCTCGGTCCGGACATTGATATTTCGGGAACCGTGGGCGCTGCCCGCACGGCCGCCTTGCGCGGGATTCCCAGTATTGCCGTGTCGACGGACAACGTCGACGGCCGCCAGACCGGCCGGTTGTTGGGCATGCATCTGCCGACGTTGGTCGATTGGGCGGTAAACCGCCCCGGCGTGTTGTACAACGTCAATTTCCCCTCATCCGGGGGGGACGCTTTGGATGTTGCCGAGGCGTTGCGAGAATGGCCGGATCGCATGCTGGCGCTCGGGCGTCACGGTGAATATGATCAGGTCGCGCTGGAACGCGACCCGGTATCGGACGGTATTTCCCCGGCCAGCGATTACGCTGCGATTCTGCACGGGAGAACCGCGGTGACGCCGATGCCTGTGCGCGGCCCGTCGGGCGTGCCCGAACCGCTGCTCTTAATGTGAGAAAAATGGACCATTGCCATCAGGGTGGGTCGCGTTCTGGTCGAGGGCTAAGGCGCGGTCTTTTTCATCCCGTGCCCCCTTGGACGCGAATTGCGCCGGGCCGGGGTTTTATCCAACCGATGCGGCAACGCGCGACGTGAATCCCAAGCCGGGTTTCCCCGGGGAGTCCGGGGCGAAGCCTTTTCGGGCGCTCCGTTTGCAGATAATGGGCGCGAACCCAAACAAGTTTCCGCGCAACCCGGCTTGCCCCCTCGGCGACCCGCCCGAGCACGCTTCGTACCGTCCGGGTTTCTCGGTTCAGCCGACTCCCCATTTCCCGATATAACGCCCCGGCCTAGGGCGTGTGCGCCGAGAAGGTCTTTCAGGCGAGGCGTGAGGCTGGCCTCTTGCTCCGCGATATCCGCAAACTGTTCCGGACACGCCACGCAGCCGACGAAGCACGGCAACCGCTGTGGTCGGAAAGCAACCCATTGGCGATTGATCGAGGGCTTGATAACTTGGCACCG
>JAJZZA010000149.1 GCA_021797825.1 Bacillota bacterium
AAAGTCCGGTGTCCTTCACCTCCTTTAGTAGCCTTATCGGAACCGCTCCAAGTTTTATTAAGGCTGTCAATCAAGCGCGCACGGCGGCGCGTTCCGGCTCGCCAGTCTTGTTGCTGGGTGAAACGGGTACCGGTAAGGAAATTATGGCGCAAGCTATTCACAGCGCAAGCCATCACGCCGCCGGCCCATTTATCGCCGTAAACTGCGGGGCGATTCCCCATGAGCTAATCGGCAGTGAGTTATTTGGATTCGAAGGCGGTTCATTTACCGGAGCGGCTCGGGAAGGACGGGCGGGAAAATTTGAATTGGCCAGTGGAGGCACTATTTTCCTCGATGAAATCGGCGAACTGCCGCTCGCCATGCAACCCTATCTGCTCCGTGTGCTGGATACCGGAGAAGTCACGCGCATTGGAGGACACACCACGTCCCATCATGACGTTCGCATCATCGCGGCTACCAACCAGGATTTGGACGCGATGGTGGAACAGGGCCGGTTTCGGCGCGACCTCTTTTATCGTCTGAATGTGATTCTGATTGTTCTTCCCCCTGTTCGGGAACGGCCCGGGGATGCGGCCAAGATTCTTGACTACTTTCTTAAACGTATCGCCCAAAAAAACGGCGTGAGTGTGCCAGGGATTACCCCTGAAGTGGCCTTCTTGTTTGACCACTACCCCTGGAAAGGAAACGTCCGCGAAATCCGCAACCTCGCGGAGCGGATCATGGCAACCCCCCACCCCCATGAGGTGATTACCATGGATGATTTGCCCGAATCGTTTGGGGACGCGGCGCAGGTTGTCCGTCAGTCCGACCTCAATCAGTTCAAGAAACAAGAACTCGAGTGGATTCAAACTGTGCTGGACGAGTGTCAAGGAAACGTCAGCCTCGCGGCCAAACGACTGGGAATCCATCGCAGCACCCTATATCGCAAGCTAGCCCGGGGAGAAAAAGGGGAGTAAACACAGTCATGGAAAGCGAGCGTTCCTCTCCTGCTCACCGCGCCAAAGCCCTATCGCAACGACCTGTCGTGGACCGGGAAACTGCATCACGTGCTCGGGATCGTCTGGACGTCGCCCACGCACGGCTACACAGGAAATGGGGACGTTTGTTTTGGCTTCTGACGGGCCCGGGTATCCTGGTCATGTTGGGCGAAAACGATGCACCCAGCATGCTCTCTTACGCGGCAACCGGCTCCCGCTTTGGCATCGGTTTTTTTATCCCCTTCGTCCTATTAACATTCGCGATGGCCCTCGTCGTCCAAGAAATTACCGTGCGCTTGGGCGCAGCCTCCAAGATGGGCCATGCTGAATTGATTTACAAACGGTTCGGGCGGTTTTGGGGGAATTTTGCGATGGTGGACTTGTTGTTCGCCAACTTTCTCACTTTGGTGACCGAATTTGTCGGAATCGTAGCAGGAGCGGGATACTTTCATGTTCCTGCCCCTTTCGCCGTATTGCTCGGACTGGCCGTAGTCAGCAGCGCCCTTCTCTTTCGTCGTTATTGGTCGTGGGAGCGGCTGATTCTTGCTCTGGCAAGCTTTAATTTGGTGTTTTTTGTGGTGGCGTTAATGGCACCCATACCGTGGAGCGGGGTAGGGCATGCCCTGTGGAGCTGGGCACCCTGGCCAGGGCACTGGAGCGCCAACATCCTCATCATGATTTTAGCTGACATTGGAGCGACCATTACCCCCTGGATGCTTTTCTTTCAGCAAGGAGCGATAACAGACAAAGGGCTTGCCCAGCGTGACATCCTGTGGGGGCGTATCGACACCACCCTGGGAGCCATTCTAGCTGCCATCGCCGCCATTGGATGCATTGCGGTGACGGCTCTTTTGTATCATCACCCCATGAATGCCCGCCAATTCGGCGCGGCGCAATTTGCCCAAGCCCTGGTCCCCTTCATTGGCCGCCTAGGCGGTGCGCTGTTTGCCCTCGGGATCTTCGACGCCGGGCTGGTGGCGGCCGTGGCGATATCGACTTCCTCGGCATATGCCTTTGGTGAAGTCGTGCAACAAGGTCATAGCCTCAATCAGGAGTTTCACGAGGCGAAAGGCTTTTATCTGGTGCTAATTGGCGTAGCCACGATAGCCGGGGGGATGGTGATTCTGCCAGGATTCCCGTTAGAAATGGTCGTGATCATCGTAAATGTCGTCGCCGTGTTGACGATGCCACCCGCGATTGGATTTCTCTTGATCCTCGCTAACGATCGCGAGGTCGTCGGGGTGCACCAAAACTCGGGGCTCCTTAATATCTTGGGCATTCTAGTGGGCGTGTTCATCTCCTTGGCAGGCATTATTTATGCATTCACCGTAATGTTTCCCACGTTGCCTGGATAAGACGCAACAAAGCATTGGAGGGTTTCTTATGGTTAGGCAAGAAAAGCCCCTTACCGTTATTGAGATCGCTGGCTTGCTCGAAGAGCACGCGGACGATCGCACCCGGATTAATCAGTTGGGCCGAAAGCATCTATCCTTCGGCCTGCGGGGACTGATTTGGGGATTAAGAATCTATGTCGTTTTGATGATTGTTGCTGTGATCGCGAATATATGGCAGAGTGTTGGCTTCGGACCGCATGGCTAGAGACAAATATTCGTATGCGGCTTTGTCCCGCCGGGTGCCACACCTATCCCATGGAAAAGGCCGAGCGGTGGTGCTCGTGTCTTTTTTCGAACTGCCCGACTAAGTTGCGGCCCGTTCGCCCTGGCCCGTCGACGCGGGAATTGTGCCGAACGTTGAGACCGTTTCACCCCTGCGCAGGCGCTTTCGCGGAGTCGATCGGTATAATGCCGAGATCGGGACAAGTCACCATGCACAATCTCTGGGATCCCAAGCTCGCCGACGGCCCACTTGCGCGCCTCTTGCAACCGCCGTCGATTCCCATCCAAGAACCCCCGCTTCCCACGATGGTTGGCGTCGCGTCGTCGATGCAGGCCATCACGTCGTCCTGGGTTGCGGCGGCAGAACCGCTCCGGATCGGAGATGGAGCGGATAAGCCGCATGTCGGCCTGCCGTTCCGCATTAAAGGTGCCCGCCACTGTCCCCTCAAGGATCAATGTCTCACGCCCCAGCAACCGGTCAAGGTCATCACGCGAGGACCCGACGACGGGGTGCGCGATGACATGAAAGCCAAGATCCGGACCGAGGCGGGCGACGCCCTCTATC
>JAJZZA010000068.1 GCA_021797825.1 Bacillota bacterium
GACTCTCGCGTGTGAGTGTTTTGGGGAGCCGGATGCGTTAATTGCGCACGTCCGGTTCTGAAGGGGTTCGCGGCCCAAGAGAAACTCGCTATCACAGCCAAGCCTCGAGGCCGCGTTCTACCTACCCGGCATTGCCCGACCAAATCTTCCCGACGTCAAAAACCGCTTATCCCACCGAGCAGCGCCATGGCGACTGGGTAAGGCCGAGGGGAGCGGCCATCAGGCGTTTTCCCCAAAAACAGGTTGACCGCAGACAATTGCAGAGGTAATAATAGGAGTAAGAAGACGGGGAAGAGGTGAAACGAACTCATGCAGTTTGTGCTGCGCGGAGAAGCCTTTGAACTGACGCCGGAAGCAATAGCCCAGCAAGTAGACGGCGTGCAACCGCAACCGTTTGCCCGATATGCGGTGAAAATTGGCTCCGTATGGTATCCTCCCAAACAGGTCTTGGCTCAGGTCACCGGGTTGCCGGTTGCGGCCTTTACCACCCAAGACGCCTATCGGATCATGCACCGCCTGGGGTTTCCGGTGGTTTTGGCGGCCACCTTGACGAAATCCCCGGCACCGCCAAAACCGGATTAAGCAACGAGCTGCGGAAAAGGAGCGTTCGATATGGTGTTGCGGCGTTTTTGGGAACCTTTGTTCATGGGCCGGCAACTGTTGTTTTGGTTGGTGCTGGGATCTTTAACCGGAGGATTGGTCGGCGTCGTGGTGACGTATTTTCTGGACCTCCTCTTTTGGTCGATTCACGTGACCGCGGGCTGGCCGCTTTGGGCATTGGGCCTGGCGTTGCCGGGCGGGGGGCTCCTCACCGGTCTCTTAATTTACTATGGGGCACCCGATGCGGCTGGGCATGGCACGGAGGCGGTGATTCGCGCGGTGCATCGGCGGGCGGGTCAGATTAACTGGAAAGTGGCGCCAATCAAAGCATTGGCAACCATTACCACCATTGCGGCGGGCGGGGCGGCTGGCAAAGAGGGACCGTCAGCCCAAATTGGGGCGGCAGTGGCTTCCGCCGTCGCGGATGCGTTGCGGTTTTCTTCCGCGCAGCGCCAAAAAATAGTGATTTGCGGGATTGGGGCCGGGTTCGCGGCCGTTTTTGGCACGCCCGTGGCCGGCGCCATTCTCGGAATTGAAGTGTTGGCCTTGGGCGACTTGTGGTACGAGATGTTATTGCCGTCGTTTGCGGCGGCCGTGATGGCATATGAAGTGGCTCATCACTTAGGCTTGAGCTGGGTCTATGCGCAGGCCGTCACGCCGATTCCCTTTAGCGTGGGGTTGTTCGCCCGTTTGGTCGGGTTGGGCGTGGCCTCAGGCCTGTCCGCCTATCTGTTGGTATTGCTGATGGAAGGCTTTCATCATGGTATGGAGAGCCTAAAGACGCGACGCCGGTGGTGGCCGCCGATCTTTCCCATGCTGGCGGGTGTTTTGCTGTTCATCATGTTTTTGGCGGTGGGGCGCGCACCGGGGGGACTTTCACTCGGCCTCTTGAACCAGGCGCTGGCCGGCCGGACGGTCGGTGATTTCATGTGGTGGTGGAAGATTGTGTTTGTGGCGGTGACGCTCGGAATGGGCATGAGCGGCGGCATCATCACCCCACTCTTTGTCATTGGCGCCACCTTGGGCTCGGCTCTGGCAGGACCATTGGGACTGCCGATGGCGGATGGGGCGGCCATCGGGATGATGGCGGTGACCGCGGCCGGGGCCAACGCACCCGTCGCCGCCATTTTCATGGGCATGGAGATTTTCGGCAGTCGACTCGGTCCCGATTTCTTAATAGCGGTGGTGCCGGCGTTCATTATGATCGGCAACCATAGCGTATATCCGAGCCAGCGCGTGCGCTTGCAAAAGTCTCCCTGGGTGCCGATATCCGTCGGTGTGGCGTTAGAGGATACACCCAATCAGCCATTGCCGCCTCCTTGGATACGACGGTCCAAATCGGTTGACCCGATGGACGCTCAGAATCCCCCGGCTTCCATGATCTGAAGGTTCGGCGACCAAGCCCAAGGGGTCTGGCAACGCGTGGGGGCAAGGGGCGACACGGGGGGCCACCGATGAATAAGGCTGTTCACAAGGGTTGCCGTCCGATGTGATACCCCGGCCACGGGATGCCAGGCGCCAGGTCGGGGTTGGGGATGGGGTCGCCGCAGCGGAGGGACAGCGGAATCACTCCCGCCCACACGGGCTGCAGCCAATCGTCGGCGTCGTCTGCGGAGGGGCCTTGGCGCACCTTGGCCGACGCAGATGTCAAGGGCACCCGGAAGACCGCGGTTTGGGCCAACTCGTCTTCTCGCGGCGGCCGTACCGCGTTCCAGCGACCCGGGACCATGCCGTCCAAAAGCGCGTGCAGCGCCACCACTTTGTCCGTGGCGCCAGTTACCTCTTCGGCGCGGCCTAGCGCGACCACGGATTGGTAATTCACGGAATGATGGAAGGCGGAGCGCGCCAACACGATGCCGTCAAGGATGGTGACGGTGACCGCAATGGGCAGACCGCGGCGCAATACCGTGGACAGTCGGGAGCCGGTCGCGCCGTGGAGATAAAGTGCGGACCCTTGCCGCACGTAAAGGGTCGGGATGACCACGGGGTGGGCATCGTCGACAAACCCCACATGGCAAAGAAAGGTTTGGTCCAGAATCCGGTAAAGCGTTTCTTCATCGTAATGTCCGCGTTCGGGATGACGGCGGACACGGATGCGGCCCGAGACGGGTTCGGCCTGCATGGAAATCCCCTACCTTTGATGGAATCATCGGAACACCTGTCATTCTGCCGGAAAATTGGATGCTCGCATAGCCGGCCCCCAGTTGTCAGGGCGATGGGGACCGGGGAGAGGTGCGGCAACGAGTCTACGCTGTCGGATCGGGTATTGACGCCGGATTCCGGTATGGGCCCCTTTTGGCCACGAGGGCCGGGTTCGCGACCGACGAGATAAGCCGGTTGGCCGGGTCCCCTCGGGTTTGCCATGCGGCACAGGGGCCCATCACCGTCCCCCATGAACGGCAGGGACATCATACCTGCGATAGGGTCGCCCGGGACGCCTGCGGTCGCAGGTAATGGAGGCCGAACAAATTTTCCGGGTCGGTCCACACGTGCACCGGCGTCCAACCCGCGCGATCCGCCAAGGCATGAAATTCCGCGATGGTATACTTATATGAGTACTCGGTCAAAAGGCGCTCTCCCGCGGCAAATGCAAAGGGCTGGCCGGCCACGGTGACGGTGTGACTTCGGCGGCTAATCAAAAACATGGCAATGCGTCCCGGCACCGATTGGTACACCGCTTCATGGTCAAACCCATCTATGTCGAAATCGGCCCGGCACTCGCGATTAATCCGGGTCAACACGTTGCGGTTAAATGCCGCCGTAACCCCCTGGGCGTCGTTGTAGGCCCGGGTAAGGCGCTCGCGGTCTTTTTTTAAGTCAATGCCGATTAACAGTCCGTCGCGGGGCGTGAGCGAATCCGCCCAGCGGCGCAGAAATCGTACGGCGTCGAACGGTTCGAAATTACCGAGCGTGGAACCGAAAAAGACCACCACTTGAGGGCGCTCGCTGACGTCGGCCGGCAACGCGACGGGGCGCAGATAATCCGCGGCCAAACCAATAAAGCGGTGGTCGGGGAATTCTTCCCCCAGCGTGGTCAGCGCGGCGGCTAGTGCCTCCGCGGAAATGTCGATGGCGGCATAGACGGCGCTCCGTGAGAGGTGGTGCAATAGCTCGCGGGTCTTTTCGCCACTGCCGCTGCCAAGTTCCACGATGGTCGCGTTGGGATCGACCAAGCGCTGCAAGTCATCTCCAATACGGGCCAAAATGGCCAGTTCGGCCCGGGTTAAGTAATATTCCGGTTGCCGCGTAATGGCTTCGAACAGATCGGAGCCGATGTTGTCGTAAAACAACTTGGGAGGGAGTTGTTTAGGACTTTGGGAGAGGCCTGTCAACACTTCGCGGACGATGTCCTGACGAGTCGGCTGGCGGTCGATGAGTTGAATTCGGTAGTCGTTGGGCCGCATCACGCATCCTCCGCGAGTCGAACGCCAGAAAACTGCCACGTGGCGTCGGGCGGAAAAAAATTCCGATAGGTCAGACGCAGGTGGTCGCCGGGAGTGACCGAAGAGCCACCCCGCAGCACGTACTGGCCGTTCATAAATTTCCCGTTATATTCTCCCAGCGCACCCCCCGGCGGGCGATATCCGGGGTAGGGGGCGTAAGCGCTTTGGGTCCATTCCCATACCCCCCCCACTGCGTGCAGCAGATGGCCGGAGGGGCCGGTGGCCGGTCCGGCTTGGTACCGACCGGATTCGAGCGTATTGCCCGTGGTGATGGGCAGGTGGGTGGCCGCCCACTCCCATTCCGCCTCGGTCGGCAGGCGCAATCCGCGCCACCGGGCATAGGCGTCGGCTTCGTAGAAGCTAATGTGCTGCAGCGGCGCCTCGCTTCGCCAGGGAATGAGGCCCGCCAGCGTGAACTCAAACCACTGCCCGTCGCTTTGCCGCCAATAACGGGGATGCCCCCAATGCTGGCTATTGACCCATTGCCATCCGTCGGATAGCCAAAGCGTCGGGGTTTGATACCCGCCGTCGCTCAGAAAATCCTGGAACTCGCCATTGGTGACGGTGCGATTGGCAATTCGGGCCGGATTCAGCCACACGGTGTGCCGGGGGCCTTCATTGTCATAGGCAAAACCCGGTCCGTGGTGGCCGAGGAGGGCGGGCCCTTCGTTAATCGCCAACCACTCCATGGGGGCTGGGGGAGAAACCCGTTCCGGCGACGGAGCCTGATACGCCGGGGCTAACGGATTTGCCGCGAAATTGGCGAGGATATCCATCATGAGCAGTTCTTGGTGTTGTTGTTCGTGCTGCAATCCCCATCCGATTAATGAAACCACCGTGTCCCATTCGGCCTCGGGCACCGTTGTGATCCAGTCCAGCAAAATGCCATCGACCCGGGCGCGATAGGCGAGCACTTCCTTAACGGTTGGGCGCGACAGGGTGCCACGATGGGCACGGCGGAAAAAGGGACCGACCGTTTCGTAATACGAATTGAACAACATGCGGTAGAGCGGGTGCCAAGCGGAATATCCCGCCATGCGCGGGGCGAGGACCAGCGTCTCAAAAAACCAGGTGGTATGGGCCAAATGCCATTTGGGGGGACTTGCTTCCGGGCAACTCTGAATGACGTAATCTTCAATTTCCAGAGGTTCCGCCAACGCCACGGTGACGGCGCGGATCCGGCGGTAGGCAGCCGCCACCTGATTCACCGTCACTGCGGCAAGGGTTTGCGGAAAGGTTGTGGTCATCGATGTGCGCCCCTCACAGTAAATTTTCCGATACGATAGACCCCGGGTCGTCAACCATTGCGACAATGCCGTGCCGATTTCGGCCATGCCTGCCGCCGGCCCCAACGCTCGGAAGAACGGCCTTAGGCTGGGGTGCTCCGGAATCCGTCGTTGGGCTCGAATTCGGGGAGGTGTGGGCGGCAGAGAACCGCTGAGCGCCACTTGCGCTCCCGGCAAACTCGCAATGCGCCAATCGCCGGGTCCGGCGAGTCACCCCGGCCCCCCTAGCGGTGACTGGGCAACCGCTAGGGGGCCATGACCCAATTCGGGATGCCGCTGTTCCCGAATCGCCCGGGCGATTCGGGCGATGGCGATGAGGCTCCATCTCCGTACCGTCGGCTGCATCCGGGCCGGGCATCTTTTTAGGGCACGCCCGATCCGTTTGGCTAAAGACCATGCTGTCCGTCGCAGCGCACGGTTCGCCCAGGCTGGCCCCGATTTCCCCTGGGTCGATGCCGCCAGTACCCTGTCGACGCCCACGCGGTTTGACTGGGCGGGTTTGCGAGGGCATCCGGGCACCGGCTCATATTTTCCGCTCGCCGGTTACCGATCAGGTTAGCCGATGCGGCGCCGGCAGACTGTAAACTGTTTCACACCTGATCGCAGGGGCGAGTCCCACACGGCCCAGCGGACCCGAATCGAATTGGGCACAACCCGCGTACCGAATTTTTCCTCCTACCATTTGTAGGATGGAGGTACATGCCAAAAAAAGCAACCGTTAAGATCTGCCGTGACCTGCTGGTGCCGGGTTGACTGGCCAACAGATGGCTCGGGGGCACCGGGGGCTGCGGCCGACTTAAATTGCTGGTGCCCCTTCGCCAGACCGAACCACGGTACGGGTGGGGCCGAGACAGTGGTGCGGGGTAGGAACCTCCCCAGCGTGTACCTGCTTGGCCGGAGACATCGGCCGGGATTGCGCCAGGCTATTCGCGTGCAGCGGGAGCGCTCTCCTCTGCCGGATTGGCAGCGGTTAGGCGATTTTTAAGATAAATTGACAGGTACATCACCGGGGGTCCGCCGGTTGCGCGGCTGCCATGCTCCATCTGCAGGGCGCAACCCGGATTGTTGACCAGTAAAACGTCGGGTTGCGCCGTTTGAATCTCCTGCATTTTGTCGTCCAGGATCTGTTGAGCCAGGCTGGGTTGCACAACATTATAGATTCCGGCCGATCCGCAACACCGGTCGGTTCCGGGAAGTTCCACATACTGGTCGCCTTCGACTTTTCGGATCCAGGTTTTTGGTCTGTCCGCAATGTGTTGCGCATTGACCAGATGGCAGGAATTTTGCAAGGCGACTCGTTGTCCTTGGCCCTTAAAGAAAAGGGTTTGCGGAGCGTCATCCAAGGATTCGGTGAGGTCGCGAACCCGTTCGGCAAAGTGCGCGGCCCTCTCCGCCCACTCGCCGTCCCCAGCCAATAGATGGCCATAGTCTTTGAGAAAGGCGCCACATCCGCCCGCGTGGTTGACGACGGGCAGTTCACCGGAAAAGGCCATGAGATTGGCGCGCGCCAACGCCTCGGCGCCTGGGCGGTCCCCGGCGTGCATATGCAGCGCGCCGCAGCACTGCTGGGTTGTTGGGATTTGCACCGTGTAACCGGCGCTTTCCAACAAAACGATGGCGGCGTCGTTGGCCTCTCCGTAGACCGCGTCGGAGATGCATCCGACAAAGTAGGCGGCCGTCGGTGTCGCGACCAGGGAATGACGCGTCGACGGGGACAGGCGTTCTGGCAGCAACTGCCGCAGCGACCTCGGCAAAAGGGCCCGAACCACGCGGCCGGCGCGGATCAGGCGGCGCAGTCGGCGGCGATTTTTTACCCAGGACAATAAAGGGCGAACGGTCCAGGGCAGAGTGTGAGCCGGATTGCTCTGGTATAGGGATTCGCGGGCCGCTTCGTAGACCCGGCTATAGGCGACCCCTGAGGGACAGGCCGTTTCGCAGGCGCGACAGCCGAGACATCGGCTAAATGCGTCACCCACTTCGTGTGCCCAAGGCACTTCGCCCCGGATGGCCGCCTCGGCCATGGCCAAACGGCCGCGTGGCGAGTCGAGTTCGCTGCCCGTGAGGAGATAGGTGGGGCAGACGGGGAGGCAAAACCCGCATTTGTTGCAGTGATTGAGTTCCTGCTGAATGATGGCGCGCCGGTTCCCGGTCAATCCCATAGGGAGTCCCTCCAATCTCCGCCAAACACGTGGTCGGGGTCGAACGCATCTTTTAGGCGGCGCCGAATCGGGATGAGCGGTTTGTAGGCCGCTGTCTCTGGAACGAGACACCAGCCGTTCGGGGTCATCACCCGGCCGGGTGCCAGGCCGAGGGCGTCGGATCCGGCAACGGTCACACTGGCGACTCCTTGGGCAGGATGCCAGAGCCATTCGGCCTGGGGGTGGGTCGGCATGGTCAAAGGCGCATCCCCTTCCGTGACAAGAGCCTGTGACAGACCCGGCTCACGGGCTCGTTGCCAGGCGCCGCGGCGGTCGGCGGCGAGTGTCGTCAAAAAAGTCCCCATCGCTCCCCACGTCCAGTCCCAGCAACCTGGCGCCTCGTGCGCTGCCAGCCGCTCAACATGTTGTGCGACGGCCATCGCATCCCAGTCTTCGATCACCACGTGCACCCGCGGCGGCTGATTGGGCCGTTTTTGGGCGAAGACGGCGGTGGGGCGAAGCGGGTCGGCCGCCAGTGCTTGCGCTAATTTCCGCATGGCGGCGGGAGGCAGGTAATCGGCGGTCAGGGTCCCGACGGCTTGTTCGGGGGGCTGGGGCCAGAGCCGCAGAATCGCCCGGGTTACCACCCCGAAGGCTCCCAAGGAACCGAGAAAGAGTTTAGGCATGTCTAACCCGGCGACATTCTTGACCACCGGCCGACCGTAATGGAGGGTGCGGCCGCGCCCGTCCACCACGGTTACCCCCAGCACCCAGTTTTTTAGCGGACCCCATCCGAAAGCGCGGAGCGGCGTGGCGCCTACCGACAGCAGGCCGCCTACGGTTTCTTCCGGCAACGTTCCGCTTCCGGGGAAGAAGAGTCGGTGCGGGGCCAAAATTTCCGCGAGCGCGGCCAAGGACAGCCCGCTTTCGACCTCGATCGTCAAGTTGTCGGGATCGAAACCGATGACGCGACGCCGGTCTGTCATGCCGACCACCTGACCGAGGTGGGGAGGTGGCGGGCAGCGGAGTCCCGCTCCCCGAACCACCAGGCGGGTGTGGTGGCTGCGCGCCCACCGCACCAGGTCATGCAACGCGTCGGGCTTTTCCGCTGAAACGGGGTCGGCTGGGTCCCGCGGCACGGGATAGACGGCTTTGCCGGGGTTGAGCCACCCGTCGGGATCGAAGGCCTGTTTGACCGAGTACATGCCGCGCAGTTCATCGGCAGAATACATGAGGGGCAGTCGTTCCAGTTTGTCCACGCCAATGCCGTGTTCGCCGGTGATGGAACCGCCCAACTGTGCAGCTTTCTCCAGAATCAGGCGGTCGGCCTGCAGCATCCGCTGCCATTCCTCAGGATCTTCCGCGTTATAGGGGATCAGCGGATGGAGGTTGCCGTCTCCGACATGGGCCAAAGACGCCATCGCCAGCCGGTATGTATCGCGAATGGCGAGAACGTATTCCATCATTTCGGCAAGTTTGGGCCGCGGCACCGTCACGTCCTGGACCCAAATGTGCGACCCCAAACGCGCTACCGCCCCGTAAGCCGCACGGCGCGCGGCCATGAGGCGATCGGCCTGCTTGGCGTCTTCCGCCAGGTCGAGGTATGCCACCTGATGCCCGCTCAGTACCGTTTGCAGGCGGTCCACTTGCGATGGCAGGAGGGCCTCCGGCCCGTCCACCTCGATTAGCAGCACGGCATCCAATGAGGCGGGATAGCCCGCGTCGATGAACGGACGTACCGCCGCCAGCGCTGCCCGGTCTAAGAGTTCGAGGGTTGAGGGGACGATCTGCGCGGCGATGATGGCGGAGACCGCTCGCACCGCCGTCGGCAGGTCGGCGAATCCCGCCAAGAGTGTGCGGGTCGCTTGCGGCAGCGGCGAAAAGCCCAGCGTGAGACGGGTCAGAATCGCCAGAGTGCCTTCGGAACCGGTGAGCAGGCCGTTCCAGTCGACCACATCGCCCGCCCTGGGGAAGGTGACGGCCTCGCCGGTGGCCAACACCCCATCCAGACCGCGGATGTAATGGGGCGTGACGCCATATTTGACGCAATGCGGTCCGCCGGAGGCTTCCGCCACATTGCCGCCCAAAGTTGCAATGCGGTGGCTGGCCGGATCGGGCGGGAAAAAGAAGCGACGGGTTGCCAAATGGCGCTGCAGTTCGGCGTTGATGACGCCCGGCTCAACCGTTACCAGACGACGGTCCCAGTCGGTGGCGACAATGCGCTTCATGCGGGCCAGCGCGATGACCAGGCCGCCGAAAACGGGGACGGTTCCCCCGCTGATATTGCTGCCGGATCCGCGGCCGATGACGGGGACTCGATGCGTGCGGGCGATCTGGACGGCGGCCGCCACCTCATCCGCCGAATCGGCCAGCAGGACGGCGTCGGGACGGCAGCGTTCGCCGGTGGCGTCGTAGCTGTATGCGATCAAATCGTGGGGGTTGACTATCGCCCGGGATCCGAACCGGGACGTCATGGCTTGGCGGAACGCCGCCCGGTCGGTGGCGTAGCCAGCATTCATGTCGTCCAGAACCGGACGGGATCGGGCGTCATTGAGCTGTGAAGGCCAGTTCACCAGCATCGCTGCCTTTCTCGGGGTCTCTCAACCAACCTGGTATACTCCCGTGTTCGGACACGGTTCGCCGACGTGGACCGGCCAAAATGGGGGTAACCACATGGCTGGCCTTTACGGGGTCTCGCCTCATCGGCCTTCGCCAGAAGCTCGGGCTTTTAGCGGATGTGGTCGGGTTGGCGACGGATCGTTCTTATGGTAGCAGACGCCGGTCCCTTCCGGTAACCGAGAATCACGCACCAGGACGAGCCGTGGGACAGTGCCTGCCTGCTAAGCCGCCGTGCTCTGGGCCGGAACCGGTCAAGGGATGTTAGGCCGGGCCCAATCGGTAATGGTGCCAGTTCCGGCGGCACCAGGCCGCCACAAACAGCGAGGCCCCGCCCGGGGCCTCGGTTGGTCGAAGGGATTACGGCTACGGGGCGGTGATGAGATTGGGCACCAGGTTGTTGGCTTGAGGGGTTCCGATGCCGGTAACCAAGTCATAGCCCGGAAGAGCCGGATTGCCGTTTGAGCCGGATGTAATGTCGTGGAAGTTGGTCGAGTATCCGGTGCTGCCGGTCGTGCCCGCCAGACTATAAAGGTCAGTCAGAACGTTTAGCGTTGACCCGGACGAGAGGAAACCGGAACTATTGGCTGCCCGTCCTTGATCGGCCAGCGCTATGAGCGCGGACCAGCTCGGCGCTCCCACGCTGGTTCCGCCTACCACCCACCAGCCGCTTTGACCCTGGTACTTCGTACTGTCGTAGATGGCGACCCCGGTGTTGGGATTGGCGTCCCAGGCGATATCGGGGACCCCGCGCTGGCTGCCCACAATGTTGACCCAGTTGTTCTGATAGGCAGGACGGGATTCGTAGGTGCTGGTGCCGCCGCCCGAGCCCGACCACGCGCTTTCGCCCAGGTACCCGCCGTTTGTGGAAAGATTGAGGGTGGTGCCGCCCACCCCGATGACATTGGGGGAGACGGCGGGCCATTCGGTCCCCGCCCCGCTGTCACCGGCCGAGGCGACGTAGACCACTCCCGCATGCTGAAAGGTTGAGTCATAGGATGTCTCGGACGAAAACTCGGACCCGCCCCAACTGTTGGAGACGACTTGCGCCCCGTGGGTGGTGGCGTAGTTGATACCGTTAATCAGTGCCGACGTGGAAGCCGACGGCGTTTCGACCAGCAGGATATGGGCCGCCGGTGCCAAGGCGTGGACCCACTCGACATCAAGCGAGGTCTCTAAGGCCCAGCCGCTGTTGTTGTGAATCTTGCCGGTCTTGACTATCGACAGGTTGGCGGCCGGCAGCCCGAATTGGCTGTCGAAAACCGTTAAGTCGTTTTGGATGGTGGGGCTGCCATAGGCGTCCACGATGGCGACAGTCACCCCCTGACCGTCGTAGGAAAGTTGGGTGAGTCCGTAGGCCGTGCCGATCTGGGAGGGCGTGTACCCGCTTTGGTAGGTTGCCGTTGCATTGGTCCGAACCCGAAACGGGGGCGTTGCCACCCAGGAGGGCCGGTGAACCGAACCGCTGGCAAAGGCCATTCCCGGAAACGTTAACGATCCCGCCATGAGGCACGCCGAACCAGCTGTCGCGACTCGATGCCACAGTCTGTTCACGATGATATCCTCCTCTTTAGAAGAGACGAACGATCTGCGATAATGGGTACTTCGCCAGCGCGACCCGAATTCCTGCCGGCCAAAAGGCATCGCGATTATTTAATGGACCGCTGGCGGGGGCGGCTGGAGCCGGGGACAGGTCGTTTTTCCGGCAATGGGGGGAGTTGGCGGATTTCGCTGCGGGTTATCCATAATGGGTGGACGGCGGGCCATTCACCTACGGTGCCAGGTATCTTTTGCCACGCAACCCCCGTTACATGCGATTTCTGTTTTCACCCATACGACAATCAATACGGTGGGGTGCCCACACCGTTTCTTTCCGTGACCGATTGCCGGATGCAGGCCACGCGACCTCCGGTAAAGCGTGACGGGCGAATCCTGATGATTGCGACTTCACACCCCCCGATTGCTGGACGGAGCCCGCGGGATCAACACCGCATCAGTCGAAGTCAATTGGGGATCCGCTTCCCGGGTTTCGAGGACTTCCAGCCACAGGGGTTTATCGTCCATCATGCCCCGGGCCGTTCCACACGCTCCGGGCATAGAGCGCGACGTCCGCTGGTGTTATGCTCTTGATGTCGCGCGGCAACACGTAGGTCGAGTCATGCAAGCCCAGGGGATCCCGCCACACCGTCACCCAATATACATTCCATCACTTCGGTGTCGCGCCAGTGGCCGTTGATTTTTCCTTGTTGGTGCAGGATTCCCACCGGGGCAAACCCGTGGCCGAGGTATAATTTGCGCGCGGCCTGGTTTTCGGGGAACAGGGTCAGCACCAATTTGTGGAATGCTTCCTGGCGCGCCACCGTCATGACCGTCTCCAAGAGTCTGCCACCGAGCCCCTGGCCGCGGACGCTTTCGTCGACATAGATCGAGACATCGGCCACAAAGCGGTAGGCGGCGCGCGGGCTGAAGGGATTTAACGAAACCCAGCCGCGCACGCCGGACAGGCTGTCGGCCACCAGCACGCGAAATCGAGGCGGACGATTTTGAAGCCAGCTTTCCCGTTCCGCAGGGGATCGCTCTCCGGTTTCAAAAGTGGCCAAGCCGGCCCGAATGCCTTGATTGTAGATTCGGGCGATGGCGGCCGCATCGCCGGGTTGGGCGCTCCGAATCCAAACCGCTTCCTGTCCGGCCGGGGTCAGTTCCATCAGTGTCGCCGACTGCGGGCAGGCACTGGACCACTCATCGGACGCGGCCAGCTCCGCGGGAGCAGCGGCGCGCGCTATGGGGTGAAATCCGAGACGGGCAAAAAATTGCTGGGCGGAATCGGTCAGCAGATAGACCGCGCTAATCTCGCGCGTAACCGCCTGGGAAAGGACGGTCGCGACCAACTGGGTGCCGATGCCGCATTTTCTTGCCGAGTCGGCTACGGCTACCGAGCGCAGGAACAGGGCGGATCCATAGCGTTCAACGCCGGCCAGGGCTAATAAACCACCAGACTGGTCGTGCGCTCCCCACCAGGCGATAGCTTCGGGGTCCTCGGGGCAGGGCAACCCGGCCCGCTGCAACAGGTCTTGCATGGCGGACCGGAATGGGATGGGTGCAATCGGGAGCAAGGCAGAATGACCTCCTCATCGTGGCGCTGAAAACGCCATGGGCAAAAACTGCCGGCTTCGTCAGCGCGACCGTTACGGATATGACCCATTTTGACACTCCCCACGGCTAATCCCCTTCCGGGGACGAACGGAGCCGGGGGATTCTTGCGAGGAACCGACTTACGTCAGCTTTACTCGCAAAGGGTTCGCCAAAAGCCCCCTAGCCGGTCGCCCGAAGGTCTCCGGGGACTTGGCTGATCATTCGCCGAATCCTGTTAACGTCTGGTCTTGACGACGCGATACATTTTACGTCTCCCACGATTGCAGGAGACAACCGCCAACGTATCCAATTTTCAAAGGGCGAACGCAGGTTTAGTATATACATGAAGCGACTTAGGTATAGCATTGCAGGTTAAAACTTTCGCCTGACGGCGAGCGCCTTATATCCCCATCGCTGAAGCGAGGGGTTTTACGGCGCATTCGATAAGCAATCGCCGGGGGGAATGCTCAATTGTTGAAAGTTCGCGCGCTGACGCCGAGAGCGTGATACTCTAGGGGGAAAGCTGGTCGGCGCGGTCTTTTCCGCTAGGCCGAGTGGCCACCATAGCGGCGAGGTGAGGCAATGCGGGGGAGAGCGGCGCTCTGGGTGGCGGCCGGATTGATGAGTGCGTTAGGCGTAGTCGGGATTGGTCCTGTTGGTGCCAGTCCGGGGGGCCGTCCCGCGACGGTGCAGGTCGGCCGGTTGGCCCCGGCCGTGGCTCCCGTTACCGTGTCAGGTGCACCATTTCGGCTGACCGCTGTGCACCAGCCGATGATGATTACGTTTTGGGCCAGTTGGTGTGTTTTTTGCCGGGTCGAAATGCCCAGTGTGGTGAGACTGGCCAGTCAAGCGCACGGGAGGTATCGGGTGGTGGCGATTGATGTGACCCGCCTAGATTCCGTGGCCAATGCCCGGCGATTTGCCGCCGCCAATCACGTGCCCTCGCCCTTGTTGCTGGATCCGTCGGGACGGGTACAGGCGGCCTTTTTGGTGACGGTGCTGCCCACCACGTACTTTGTGAACGCCAAGGGTGTGGTGGTGGCGCAAGTGCTCGGGGCGGAGACATACCAGGCCATGCAGCGTCACCTGCACCAGGCGGAAACCCTATGATCCCCCTGGTGATTGGTCTCGGGCACCTGCAAATTCCGCGCAACCACTTGGAATTGTTGGCGGGCGCGTTGGCGAGTATCGCCCTGCTGCGCTGGTTGGAGCGCCGACGGGGTTTGGCGGGGATTGCCTGGGGCGCGGGGTTTGCCGAATCGGCTTTAATAGCTGGGGTGGTGGGGGCCCGCGTCTGGGCGATTGTGGAAGAACCGGCAAGCTGGGCCCATCCGGCTGACTGGCTGGTGGCGCCCGCCTCGCTGAACGGGGCGGTGATTGGCGCGGGCCTGGTGGCTGTGGCCGTTGTTTTGCGCAGTCGGCGGGCACCGGAGTGGCGGGTGCTGGATCTTTGGGTGCCCGTGGCCTTGGCCGGGTTGCTGTGGTTGCTGCTGGCCGAAGGATTGAATCGGGGCTCTTGGCCGATTTTGGCGCTGGCGGGGGTGATGGCGGTCCTGTCTTTTCGGGCGACACAGCAATTCGAGTTGGTGCCGACACTGGCCCAAACGGTTTGGGCGTGGGGGACCATGCTCCTGATCGTGGCGCAGCTAACTCCATTCCCTCCGTTTCGCTGGACGGCGGGCCACATCGCCGAAGCGGTGCTGGCTGTAGCCGGCTGGATTGTTATGGGCCGGCCGTGGTGGCGGCGGCCGTCATCCGGTTAGGAGCCGCGATGGTCCACGGTGAGAGAAGCCGGACGGGTTTTTAGGTGCCATTCGGGTTTTCGCACGATAAAGTAAAAACAGGCGGCGGCCAAGGCCGTGCTGACGACGCATGACAAAAACATGGCG
This sequence comes from Bacillota bacterium, assembly GCA_021797825.1. GTDB lineage: Bacteria > Bacillota > Sulfobacillia > Sulfobacillales > Sulfobacillaceae > JAJZZA01. The sequence goes on from JAJZZA010000068.1 coordinate 15,105, forward strand.
GACGCGCCTCCCCACTCGAGCAGGTAGCCGTTGACCAGATTGCCGAAGATTCCGGCCAGCCCGCCGACGACCATGCCGAAAATGCTTTGGCCGGTGGCCTGCAAGTCTTGTGGGAAAAGATGCGACACGTAATGCACGGCGGCCACGTAGTAAAGGCCGAAGGAAAGACCGTGCAGCAATTGCGCACCGATGTAGACGGGCGGTACCGGGAACGCCACCATCAAACCCCACCGGATAACGTAGGTGCCGGTCGCCCATAGCATGGTGCGTTCCGGACCGACCCGGTTGATCAAGCGGGACGCGAACAGCATGGGGGGAACATTGCTTAAAGAGGCCAGCAAGAATGCCATCCCGGTTTCGCTGATGGGTCCGCCGACATCGCGAAACGCCACGACGAAAAAACTGTTGAACGCAGCTAACGTTTGGCTTGCCAGGAAACCGCCCAGGAGAAACACGCCAAACCGGCGGTCCCGCAAAACCTCTCCCACGCCATTGAAGAGGCCTCGGCGCACCCGCAGGGTGTCCGGTCGTCCGGGAAAGGTCAGGGCGGTCAAGGCGGTCAGTGCGCTGACGGTCAAAAACGGTATCCAGAGCCAATGGGGCGCGAACCGCGCCAAAAAGAGGCCGCCGGCATATGCCCCCAGCGCCCAGCCGATGCTTCCGAACAGGCGGATGGATCCATAGCTGGCGCCAGCCCTGCGGGCATGGTCAACCGCGTAGGAATCGGATATCGGCGCCTGCGGGGCGGCAAATAAATTGAACAGGGCGGCCGCGAAGGCGATTACCCACAAACTGGGGATGTTGTATAAGAGGGCGACGATGCCAGGGGCCAAGGCGGTCAAAAACAGCGTGAGCCGAACTTTGCGATAACGGTCAACGAATGCCCCCCAAAGCGGCTGAGCCAGGATCGCCACCAGGATGCCAAACGAAAGCACGCCGCCAATTTGTCCGGGAGTAACGTGGTCGCGGCCAAGGACGATGGTGAGATAGGGCAAATAGATGCCGCCGGCGATACCGGTGGCAAGATAAAACGCTCGAATCGTGGTTGTCGTGCGGCGCGTAGCGTGTCCACCTTTCCTGTTCAAAACCGCCCGAATAAGCAAAAGAAATGGGCGACCAGCGGGTCGAAGGGCGGCTTCCTGTGTTGACACGATTTGCCGCCGTTTGCCGAAATGCATGGGGACAGTGCCTTAACGCATCCCGCCGGATATCCGGATCCGCCCGGCCATAAGAGGGGACCACCCAGGTCCGAATCCGGTGCTCGCACCCCACGGAACATCGGGACGAGCCCCGGTCCACTGCCGGCCCGACTGCCCCGCCGCCTTTCCCCACTCGAGCAGCTTCCCGAGTCCGGCCGCCAACAACAGCGTGTCCTCCATGAAATCCCGGTGCGATTCGCCAGGACCGCACCATATTTTCGCCGGCAATCCTCACATCGCCGAGGTGCCGGGCAAGATGCTTAGCGGACATCGCGCCACGCCTCCGCAGGGGCAATGGGAATCCGCTGGGGCTGGACCCGGTTTCGGAGGAGAGGGTGGATTTTCCGCAGGCTCTGCATGTGGGCAGGCCGGTCTTCGAATACCCCCGACGGTCGCTCCTGATCAAAGACCGCCAGCAACACCGTCTGTGCCCCCCTCCCTGTCTATGATTATTATAGAACGCGCCACCGCGCAGGCAAGGGCGGATCTAGCGGGCGCTAGCGGCACGATACACTCCGCATCTACGTTATTCGTAGGTCTTCACCCACTTTAAGAGCAGTTCGTTTACCTCTCTGGGCTTGGACAGGTTGGGGAAGTGCGCGACGTCGGGCATGCGGACTAGGGTTGCCCGCGGCAAGGTTTGCTCCAAATAGTCGCTTGCCGCCAAGCAAAAAGCCGTATCATTATCACCGATAACGACCATGACGGGCATAGCGAGATTCGCGAGCGCATCGGTGTCATTGATGTCCCGATACTGGGGAAACTCCCCACGGCTGTTCAGGAACTCCCGATACATTAAGTGGAACAACTCGCGATTAGCCGGAGCCACATGTCGCTCGCTGCCGTCGATTCCAACAAGCCAAATGGCCTCGGCCAAGTCAACCAGTCTGCTCACGTGATGGGCCGCCAATGCCGCTTCATACTCCGCATAGATAGAAGGCTCGGGGCCGTCGAGCTTGGGTTGAAATCCAAAGAGTCCGGTACCCGCCAAGACCATCGACCGGATGCGATCGGCGTACCGGATGCCGGCATGAATCGCCACTGTTCCGCCTAAGGAGGAGCCCACCAGAGTCGTTGTAGCGACTTCCAAATGATCCAAGAGCGCGAGGAGGGTATCCGCGGGATTGTAATTGTCAGGGGCGTTGTCGCTCGATCCATATCCCAGCAAATCGTACGTGATGCAGCGATGCTCACGGGACAATGCCTCAACTTGTACGCCCCACTGTCGTTGATCGGCAAGCCCCGAATGGAGGAAAACCACGGTCGGCCCGTGACCGGTTACCGTGTACTGAATTGCGCCTTGTGAAGTGATTAGCCTCATTTATTACTCATTACCTCCTTCTGAGGTTGCCCTTTCCCTATGATTCTATTTATCATGGTTTTTTGCTGCAATTTCTGGCGGGACGAAATGGCTCGCAAATGCTGGCAAGAAGGCGCAGATCAATCATGAAATCCGAATTGCCGCCCCGTAACGACACCAACCAACCAGAAGGGGACGATCAATCATGAAATCCGAATGCCCATTTTTTGCCGACGAGAGCGTTAATCCACGAATGACAACCCGAGAAAAATTAGCGATGAAGCTGCCAAAAAAAATTGAGGTCTAGTTGTAGATCCCATCATTAGGACGGTTGAACGACTGACCGGGAAGGAACACGTCCTCACACAATGGGCTGCGATCCATCACAAAATCTGGTTTTGTTTTCTAACATTATGCCGCATTCGCAGTTATGCCGAGTTGTCAACGCAAACCGCGCCACGCGGCCAGTTGCGCCCGCAGGTGCCCGGCATAGCTGAAGCG
>JAJZZA010000150.1 GCA_021797825.1 Bacillota bacterium
AGGAACACGTCCTCACACAATGGGCCGCGATCCATCACAAAATCTGGTTTTGTTTTCTAACATTATGCCGCATTCGCAGTTATGCCGAGTTGTCAACGCAAACCGCGCCACGCGGCCAGTTGCGCCCGCAGGTGCCCGGCATAGCTGAAGCGATTCCCGCAAGCTGCCGGAGTCCGTCACGAAGTCGATTAACGTCCCGGTTGGGGTGTTTCGGGGACCGTTTGGACAAAATCACCGGTTGTTGGTGGCTTGGCTTAGTTTGCCCCGCGGGGGCACACATACACGGGATCACTGCGGAATAATGGCTTACCGTTCGCTTCGATCCATTACAAAACCCGTGTTGGCATCCCCCGGTCAAGCGCCGTGTAACCCAACGGATCCATCACAAACAAATCCCGCATACCCAAAAAAATGTGAGACGCGACCCCATGATGGCTCAGAGCGAGTCTGGTGGTTTGCCCGCGAGGATATACACTCGTTTAAATATGAGGTTAACCTGACCACTCGTGCCGGCTTGCGCCAAAAACGCGTCATGGACAATCCGGCGGAATTCCTGGAGATATTCTGCCGTCAGGGGGGCCGCATAATTCGCCGGATCGAGATATCCGTTTTCTGCCCCGACCTGGAAATTTTGGTATACGTGCTCCGGGCTCAATGCTTGGGAATCCTCTTGTATCGCACAATAGGTGATGTGGAAACCCGCTCGTTCAAAGAGGTCTCGGTAGCCGTCGGGGGATGCCAGAAAAAACCAGGGACTGCGAAACGTGGCTAACACATGGGCAGCAGTTTGACTCTCACGCACTCGGTCCACGGCGGCCAAAAAATTCGGGCAGTATGTCGCTGTGGCAGGCGCTTGCATGCCCACGCGGCCCCCGTAATTCAGCGCGCGGTAAAAGTTTTTCACCGCGCGAACCGGCTCAGCGAACCATTGAAACGCCGAATTGCAGTAGATCACATCAAATTCTTGATCGAAACCTAATTGGGTGGCATCAGCTACGGTGAAATCCAGATTGGGCATCGTTTTTTGCGATGTCTTCGCGGTTTCAATCATCCCTGGGGCATTGTCTACCCCCAGCACCCGGTTTCGGGTCAAGGCCGCGATGCGGGCTGTGGCCATACCGGGACCACAGCCCACGTCCAGGACCGATTCGTGACCTTGGATGTTTAGGAGGCTCAGGAGACGTTTCCCAGCACTGTGCTGAACATAGGCGCTGGCCTGATAATACGCAGCTTTGTCGGAAAAATTCGTATTGATGTTGAAAACCTCCTTGCCCCAGCCATGAAATGGTGCGTGCTGATAGCAGGGCCGCGCATGGCCTGGCTTTTTGAGCTTACCAGGATGCCGCCGATTGATCTAATATATAGATAGTATCCATATCATAGGTCATATCTATTAAATGGAGGATTTATGGAAATTCGCTTATTGCGGTACGTGATGGCCGTAGCCGAATATCGGAGCTTTACCCAGGCTGCCCGTCATCTCCATATTGCTCAGCCCTCACTCAGTCAACAAATTGCCCAACTCGAACACACGTTGGGGATGCGGTTGTTCGTACGGGGACCGGGGCCGGTTACGCTGACAGCCGATGGCCGGTATTTTATCCAAAAAGCGGCACCGATTGTGCAACTGCATGAGGACATGGCGCGAGCATTGCACGAGCGCCAGATGGGTATGGGAACCGAGTTGGTTATTGGATCTCCGGCAATTACCGGCGGCCATCTTCTTCCCCCGGTGTTATCCGAATATCGGGCACGCTTTCCCCGTGTTCACGTCCAGTGGGTGGAAGAGGTTCCCGAGACCTTGGAAAACCTTCTCGTCCACGGAACCATCGATCTCGCTGTATTGGCTTTACCCTTGCAAACCAACCACCTGGTGACCCGCCCGATTCTGACCGAGCCGATTTTGGCCGTGCTGCCCGCCCACCTAGCGGCCTGGATGGACACAGCCTTGCAGAGAATAGTTGCCGGCGGTCCCGAACATTTTCCGTTGTCGCAGTTAACGACCGCTCCTTTTGTGCTGTTAAAAGCCGGTTACGGATTTCGCGGGACGGTGTTGTCTTTGTGCGCCCAATCTGGGTTTAAGCCGCATACGGTGTATGAAACTAGTAATATTGAAGTGGCGCAAGCGCTGGTCGCGCAGGGGCACGGGGTGACCCTGGCACCAGCTATGGTACGTCAAGCTTCCTCGCCGCGGTTGGTGTATCGGCGTCTGACAGGAGATCCGACGCGAACCCTGGTTTTTGCCTATCGAGCCGATCGATACCTGAGCAGGACGGCCACGGCATTCATGGACGTAATGGACTCCTTAGCTACGTCTGAGCCAGTGGCATGAGACGATAACGTGGATTCGGGCGCGCGCCCAGCCCTGGCTGCGGATCAGTGTGGCATTTCGGACGTCCGGGCCCACAGGAACCCACGCCGTCGGCGTCGATGAACTGTGTGCCCGGCAGGTCGCAGTTCTTGGTATGGAAAGTCAGGTTCGGGCGAGGTGACTCGTTCAAGTGCGGCAAAGTTCTATCTTGTTGTCAGCAGGATTTTGTGGAAAATTTTCTAATATACGCCTCGCTCTGACAATTGATGATTTCGGCGGCCGATTTGACAATTTGGAAGCTCGGTGTTCACAGCGTGTTGAGCTTCGGTGGCGACCACTGGTGTCCGCCACGCACTCGGTAACCGAATCCAGATCAGGTAATCGTCCTCCTCGTCATCAATGGGAGACTTCCACGTCCCCGTCGCGCTTAATCGAGCAGGAAAATTGTGTCCAGCCCTTGAAAACACTCCGCAAGCATGGGTGGAGAAAGCCATCAAAACTTAACCGCGGGGAGTATAGCCCGCGGATGGCATATTCTGCGCTAGCCGGCACCGGAAGCAAACCGGGTTGCGGGAGCGCGTGCTCCCGCCCTCGATGCCGCGGGCCCGGGGCCATGGGGTTGCGGTCAGAGCAGCTGGGTGGGGGTTGTTGAGCGCGGGTGTTGCACACCGGTGCCACCGAATCGCGTCCCCTGCGCCGGGGCGAAAAGCCGACCTGGGCTAGCGGGTGGATTTTGGCCGTCGTCCGACCAGATGCGGCAGGTTGACGGTTAACGCGGTTCCGCTGCCCACGCAACTTTCGATGGAGATGGAGATC
>JAJZZA010000151.1 GCA_021797825.1 Bacillota bacterium
TCGGTCGAAGTCGACGTTCCTCGCCCGTGGGGTGCCGCCCGATATGCTGCTGGCGGAAATCATGGGCCGGCAGTCCGGCTTATGCGGAGGCGTGGGCGGGGAAATTCATGCAGCCGATATTAGCCGGGGCATTTTCGGCAGTACCGGTATTGTCGGCGGGGCGCTGCCCATCGCCTTAGGGGCCGCTTTCAAGCAAATGTATCATCAGACCGGCGGGATTGCGGTGTGCGGATTCGGCGACGGCGCCACCACCCAGGGATCCTTTCACGAGAGTCTGAACTTGGCCGCGCTGTGGAATTTGCCGCTGGTTTTTATCTGTGAAAACAACTTTTTCTCGGAGATGACTCCGTTGCATAAAGAGATGAAGGAGGTCCGCATTGCCCACAAGGCACAAGCCTACGGGATGCCAGGGCGAGACGTCGATGGGTACGACCTCGATGCAGTGCACGGGGTGTTGACGGAGGCGGCGGATTTGGCGCGAAACGGCGGCGGACCCAGTTTGATCGAGGTGAAGACGTACCGCTGGCACGGGCATTACGAGGGTGATCCGGAGTTGTATCGGGATCCGGCGGAGACGCTAAAATGGCGGGCCCGCGACCCGGTGCGCACGCTCAGGGATCGTCTGAAGAGCCAGGCGGTGATTTCGGCCGCAGGGCTGTTGGCGATCGAGCAGGATGTGGAGGAACGCCTGAGTCAGGCCGTGCACGCGGCCCAAGCCAGTCCCTTTCCGTCGTCCCATAGCCTAACCCGCCAGGTCTACGCCGATCCGCGCGCTGTCCCGGGAGGTGAGGAACCGTGAGTCAGATGAGTTTTCGCTGGGCGATTACCAATGCCATCGACGAAGAGATGGCGCGCGATGCCGACGTGTTTGTCGTGGGGGAAGATGTCGCCGAAGGTGGCGGGGTGTTTGGTCTGACGCGCGGACTCTTGCAAAAATACGGGGAGCTGCGGGTGCGGGACACGCCGATCAGTGAAGAGGCCATTGTCGGGCTGGGGGTTGGAGCAGCGGCGTTGGGACTTCGCCCGATTGTGGAAATTATGTTTATGGACTTTATCTATCTGGCCATGGACCAGTTAGCCAATCATGCCGCGAAAATGCGGTACATGTCCGGTGGCCAGGTTCACATTCCGTTGGTCGTGCACACGTTAAGCGGCGGGGGATTTCGCGCCGGCATGCATCACTCGCAAAGCCTCGAAAGTCTTTTTGGCCATATTCCCGGGTTAAAGGTGGTGATGCCTTCGGACGCATGGGAAGCCAAAGGTCTTTTCAAGGCCAGCGTCCGCGATCCCGACCCCGTCATTTTTATGGAACCAAAGTCCCTCTTGAGCTCGAAATCCGAAATTGCTGACGAAGAATACCTGATTCCACTCGGTCGGGCCGCCGTCAAACGGCCTGGCCGGGACGCCACGGTGGTGGCCATTGGCGCCATGGTAGGCCAGGCTTTGGAGGCGGCGCGGGAGTTGGCCGGGGCCGGCATTGCGATCGAGGTGATTGATGCCCGCACGGTGATGCCGCTTGACGCGGAGACGATTTTGGGCTCGGTCAAAAAGACCAGCCGGCTGGTGGTGGCGCACGAAGCCCCCGCCCCGTACGGATTCGGAGCCGAGATTGCGGCCTTGGCCGCCGAACGGGCGCTCTATGATTTGGACGCCCCGGTCTTGCGGGTTGCCGGCAAATTTGCGCCGATTCCGGTGGGGCGTAGTGAGAATCAGGTTTTGCCGGCGGCCCGGGACATTGTGGACGCCGTTTATCGGGTACTGAAGGGAGGTTAGCCATGCAGGAGATCCGCGTCCCCCAAATCGGGGTCGAGGACGGCGAAGTCCTGGTGCAAGAGTGGGCCAAGCAGTCAGGAGAATGGGTCCGCAAGGACGAGGTGGTGGTTGTCGTCGAAACCGAGAAAGTCACGTTCGAGATCGCGTCGCCGGCCGACGGGGTCCTGGAAATCGTGGCGGACGGGGGCCAGCGGGTCCGCATGACCGATCTCATCGGCGTGTTGCGCCCCGCCGCGGGCGAGGCGGATCTCGCGCCCGGACTCCGGCCGACGGACCTGGGGCCGGATGGGGAGGCGATCGTCCGGTGGCCCCCTGCTCGGTCCGCCGCGGCGGAGACGGAGGCTTCGACAGTCTCCCGCGGCAGTCGGCCGGACGCGGGCTCCGCGCCACTGCGGGCTACGCCGCTGGCCCGACGTCTGTTGCGGGATGCCAAGATCGATTGGACAACGCTTCAGGGGACCGGACCGGAGCAGGCTATTCGCGCGGGTGACGTGCGGGCGGCCTGGGGGCCGTCCGGGGAGGCGATGACCGGGGCTCGGGAGACGGGTTCCCCGGCGGGCGAAAGAATCCGCCAGCAAACGCCATTGACTCCGATTCGAGAAACGATCGCGCGCAACATGCGGAAAAGTCTTGCGGAGACCGCTCAGATGACCCTGATGGGATGGCTCGACATTCAGGCCTTGCGGCGGGTCTTGCAGGATCTGGCGGAGGATGGGAAGCATGCGGGGGTGGTGCCCTCGTGGACGGCGGTTTTTGTCCGCTTGGCGGGTTTGACGCTGGCTCGCTTTCCGGCCTTGAATGGGAGCCTTAAAGACAGCGTGTGGATTCAGTGGGATTGCATCCATGTCGGAGTGGCCGTTTCCACCGAACGAGGGCTGATGGTGCCGGTGATTCGGGACGCCGACCAAAAAACGCTCAGTGCGATTCAGCGGGAGGTGGCCGAACTGGCGGTCAGGGCGCGGAGCGGGCGGCTGCGAGCGGACGAGATGGCAGGCGGCACCTTCACTTTAAGCAATTTCGGAAGCTTTGGCGGAGAGTGGGGCACACCGATTTTGCATCCGGGGCAGACCGGCCTGTTGGGAATCGGCGCGGTGGTCAAACAGCCGGTGGTCGATGACCGTGACCGGGTGGTGGTGGGCTACCGGATGCCCTACAGCCTGACGGTCGACCATCGGGCGGTGGACGGGGCGGTCGCCGGCGCATTCCTAAAGACCTTAAAGGAAATCATTCGTGAGCCCGTTGGCATGTTGTGATAGGGGTCGGGGGCAGCTTGGCTGCCCCGGGTGGGGAGACGACCGTGCGCCAGCCG
>JAJZZA010000152.1 GCA_021797825.1 Bacillota bacterium
TAGGGGTCGGGGCAGCTTGGCTGCCCTGGGTGGGGAGACGACCGTGCGCCAGCCGGAGAACCTGCCAGTGCCAGTCGATTGCTGCGCACCGATGATTGCGGCGGCGGCTCGGCGGTAAAGGAGTTGATTGGGCGATGAGCCAGTTTGTGGTGTCGGAACGGATCAATGCGTTGCGAGCCCGAACGCGGGAATTTATTGACCAGAACGTGTTGCCGCTCGAACCCATGCTTTTGGAGGAAGAAACCCCGCTGAGCGCCCGAACCTTGCGCCAGCTGCAAGCCCAAGCCAAAGAGGCAGGGTTGTGGGCGCTGGGGTTGCCCGCCGACATTGGGGGCGGGGGACTGCAGTTTATGGAATATGTGTACATTAACGAGGTGATTGGCCGTTCCGAAGCGGCGATGTTCGCGCTGGGCACGCATCAAACGCAAGATGCGCTGATGTTGCATCAGTTTGGTTCCGAATCACAAAAAGCGAAATGGTTGCGGCCTTTGGTTGACGGCGAGATTTGGCCGTCGGTGGCGATGACCGAGCCGGACGCGGCAGGATCCGACCCCACCCTGATCGCGACGCAGGCAACCCCGGATGGCGGCGAGTGGGTGCTTAATGGGCACAAGTGGTTCGTGACGGGAGCCGACCAGGCCGCTTTCACGACCGTCTTTTGCGTCACCGACCCGGATGCCCCGCCCCATCAGCGGGCCTCTATGATTATTGTTCCGACCGATGCCGACGGATTTCAAATTGTCCGCCCGATTAAGACGATGGGGCATATTGGCGGGCATCACTGTGAGATTTTGCTAAAAAACGTGCGCGTGCCCCGCGACAACCTGTTGGGCAGCCAGGGGCAAGGGTTTCGCATCGCCCAAGCGCGGCTGGGACCGGGACGCATCTTTCACGCCATGCGCTGGCTTGGCCAGGCCTCGCGCGCCTTCGATTTGATGTGCGCACGCGCGCTGACGCGCTACGCCCATGGCTCGCTGCTGGCCGACAAGCAAATGATCCAAGCCTTTATCGCCGACTCGGCGACGGAAATCCAGGCTGCCCGTCTGCTTACCCTAAATGCCGCGGCCAAATTGGATCGCGGCGAGGATGCCCGCATGGAGATCGCGCAGGTCAAATTTTTTGGCGCCAGGGTTCTGCATCAGGTGATCGACCGCGCCATCCAAGTTCACGGGGCGTTGGGTTTGTCCGAAGACACCCCGCTGGAGCGGATGTATCGCGATGCGCGCTACGCCAGGATCTACGACGGTCCCGACGAGGTCCACAAGGTCACCGTGGCCCGGCAGATCTTAAAGCGCTATCAAAGCGGAAGCGGTTGGGACCCGGGAGCCTGACGCGGGGAACGGCCAAAGGAGGGTCGCCATGAACGGGGTTTTTAGTCGACGGCTTGCGGAATATCTTTTGACGCGGTGTCCCGGTTTGGCCACCATCCGCCTCTCCGAGATGCGTCTGGCGTCAGGCGGGTGGAGTGACGAGACCTATCTTTTCCGGATGGACGGGACCGATCATCACGGTCAGCCGCATACCCGGGAGCTGGCCTTGCGCAAGCGGCTGCCGGGGGGGCTCTTGGCAGGCGCATCCGATTTCCGCCGCCATTACGATCTACTCGCGCTGGTGGGGCGGCACACGTCGCTGCCGGTTCCTCGCGCCTATTTGTACGAAGGTGACGCGTCGATTTTGGGCGCCCCATTCTTCATAATGAGCAAATTGGAAGGAAACCCGGTGGTGCCGTGGTCCAAACCCGGGCGGGAGTTTTTGCAGCGCGCCCATGACCAAGGGGTGGTTCCCGAACAGTTTGTGCAATACCTGGCGGCCCTGCACGGCCTCGATCTGGATGCCGTGGAGGCCGGCCGGGCGGCGCCGGTGCCGGCGGCAGGCTATGGCTATATCGATCGCAAACTGGGGGAACTGGAGCAGCAGTTTGCGGAGTATCGGACCGGACCGGATCCACTGTGGGTCGATGCGTTTTCCTGGTTGGTTAGCAACCGGCCCCGCCGGGACCGCTATGTGTTGTTGCATGGCGACTATCGGACGGGGAATATGCTGTACGGCGAATCCGGCATTACCGCGATTTTGGATTGGCAAGCCGCCGAAATTGGCGACCCCATGTCTGACCTGGGCTACGTCGCGGCTCGGCTTAACCGGATGGATTCGCCGCTGTTGTGCTATCTTTTGGACCGCGACCGGTTTTTCCGGCGGTATCAAGAACTCTCCGGCATCCCCGTCGAAAGCGATGCGGTCCACTATTACCAAGTGCTTCACCAGGTGCGTTTTGTGCTGCTGGCGCTGAGTGCGGGCCAGACCTTTGCTGCGTCCGCGCGACCCGACTTGCGGCTGGCGCGGCAAGGCTTGCGGTGGCCGTTGATGCGGCTCTTGTTGGCGGAAGAGATGGGATACAAGCCTATCCAGGGGGTGAACGGCTGTGATTCCGCCGCACAAAATATTTGAAGCGCTGCAAGCCACCGTGAAAACGGTCATCCTTCCGCAATTGCATGACGAGTTGGCCCGGGAACAGGCGATAGCCATGATCCCGATATTGAAATATTTGGACGCCACCCTGACGGACCGGCAACAGACCGAAGCTCGGCAAAATGCGTGCAGCCTGGCGGTTTTGAAGGACCTGGCACGTGCTATGGGCGAGGACCCGTCTGACTTGGTCAGCGGCACGTGGGGCAACATGCTAAAACGCCAGATTGCGGAAATCGACGGAGCGTCCGCGTCACCGCGGCACAAATGGATGGACATCAACCAATTGGTGGGTGACTGGTTGGTCAGATTGGAGACTGCGGCCGATCCGATGCCCCAGGTCAACGGCTATCGTGAAATCCTGCGCGGATTGATCCGCCAGCAACTCGACATTGCGATGAAGACGGTTTTCTAACACCCCGGTTGCGGTGGGACCCTGTGGATGGGGCGAGTGAGAAAGAAGGGGTCGACAGTGATTATTCCCGATATGGTCACCTGGCATGCCGAAAACGACCCGGACCATGTTGCCTGGGCTGGACCCGGGGAGCGGCTGACCTACGCCGAACTCGATGTCCGCGTCAAGCGCTTGGCCAACGGGT
>JAJZZA010000153.1 GCA_021797825.1 Bacillota bacterium
CAGATCAAGAACTCGCTCGGCCCCGCAGGCGAAGCGCTAGCTTACATCATCGCAGACACCGACCGGCAATGGATCGGCGCGGACCCGTCTCTGACGGCGGAACGCTTGTTAGGTTCGGGTCAGTCCTCTGAAGAACGCACGACCCGCGACGAGGCTATCGAGTTCCTGCGGGAGCAGTTAAAAGACGGGCCGCAAGCGGCCACCTGGCTCTTGACCGACCCCAAAAATTTCGGGATTAGCGAACGTACATTAAAGCGTGCCAAGGCCGAACTCAAAACTTGCTCTTGCAAGAGTTCCGATCGCATTGGGCTGTGGGAGTTGTCCACAGAATCGGACAACGGGGCCAGGCATGGCATTGGCATCCTTGGCCCAAACCCGAGCGGGACAAGGCTTCCGCAGGATGCCACCGTTGGCGCCCTTAACCCATCTCGTGGCACCCTGCATCCAAATTCAAGGATGCCAACCCCACCAAGGATGCCACCAGAAACACGCTCGTCTCGGATTTCGCTGTCGGTGGTTCCCCGCGATCCCGGGTCAGGCGGGGTCTGCAGAATCATTGCGGGGAGTCCGGGGCCGGGAGAGGAAATTTTTCACGCCTTCGTCCATTTCCGAGCCAAAGAGTTGCGTCATGCCCAATTGGGCCTCCATGCGCAAAGCTTCATCGAGCGGCAATCCCCATCCCCGCGCCGCAGCCTGTTTGTCCGTCCGCAACGCGCCCTGGGGATTGGCGATGATGCCCTCGGCCCATTGCCGTGCCCGTTCATAAGCGGTGTCGGCCTCGACCACATCGCTGACCAACCCCCACTGCAAAGCGGTTGCGGCATCGATTTCACGACCCGTTATCATTAGGTCCATAGCATGCCCCCATCCGATCACCCTGGGCAGCCGCTGGGTGCCGCCATCGATGAGGGGAACATTCCAGCGCCGTTCCAAACAGCCAAATCGGCTGTTGGCGGCAGCAATGCGAATATCGCACCACAACGCCATTTCCAGCCCCCCTGCGACACAATGGCCGTGAATCGCGGCGATGGTTGGCTTGAAAATATCGGTCATGCGGGTAAATCCTAAATATCCGGTTCCACGGTAGTTAAAGTCCGGGTCGCCCGCACTGTCGGGACGGCGCAAGGAATCTATCGCCTTCAAATCCGCCCCCGCGCTAAAAGAGGGGCCCCGCCCCGCCAATATCGCCACCCACCCGCTGTCGTCGTCTCGAAAACGCTCCCACGCGGCCTTAAGTTGTTGCGCGGTTTCGCCGTTGACGGCGTTGTGCACTTGGGGTCGCTGCAGCCATATGGTGACGATGTGGCCGTCTTGTTGATAAAACACTTCTTCAGACATCCGCATCCCCCGTAAGTTTTGCCGCACTTGGTCTCGCCCGCTGGCATTGAGTTCGAGTCGACGCCATGCCTTCGCCCCGGCACCGCACGCCTGGCAGAGATAAGGAAGGCCTCCCCCTGTTCGTCACCAAAAAATGTTACACGAGTTCCCGTTTTCGTCAACTATCAATCCTTAACGGTTTACGGACCATACCCGGCAAAAACCATTGCGACCAGGTCACCGAAAATAAGCCCCTCTTTTCGTCATTCAAATTGGCGATGAGACCTTTGTCACAGCTGATCGGGGACATCCCGTGACGGCTGCCGCTGGTGAAAGGGGCTTCCCCCCCGCCCATTTGTTGGATTCTCATCCCGTGCCCAAAATGTTCCGAACCCATAGCCGCGCCCGGGTTTCCAGAGCGTGAACCGCACACCTCCCGATTGCATGCGCCAAAGCGGGGACTGGACAGGATTGGCGCCTAGATAGGCCTTGACCCGTCCAGTCCGTAACCGGGAATCTTGCCGCCAGCAACGAGGGAGCCAAACGAAATCCCTGGCCGCAGACTACCGTTCCCTGTCCTCCCTCTGATTCTTGGGGTTACTTGTGAGCGCGAACCAACAACGCGTTTGGCAGCCATTTCGAAAAATCGGCGATGTGACCCCACACCGCATCGTAGCCCACGTACAGCCACAGCACCGCAGCCACCGCCAGAATCAACGCGGCGGCGATGCTTAAGGCCCGATGTTTGTGCCAGTACAAGGCAGGAAGAATCAAAAGGCCACCGACACCCGTCAGGATGTACCCTAAACCCGCCATCCCGGGATGCGCGGTGAGGTGCAGGTTCAGCAAGCGAAATCCGACGACCACGGCATAAAGCGCGCCGAAGAACCCGTACAGGGCCGGAATCAGGGGTTCCCACTCAAACGCCAAGGTGATGGCCGCCGCCAGAAACACGACGCTGAAAAAGAGCGCCGGTTCCCCGAAGGCCACGTTATAACTCCCGGGCAGAGGCCACATGATAATCATGGGCAAAGCCGTAACCAGACCCAATAACCCTACGGCAAAAAATCCGGCCGCCCAACTCCGGCGGTAGGGTTTGTCGGGCTTTAGGTAAAGGTAGAAGGCCAACAGTGCCAGCCCAGCTCCCAAGTTCAGCAGCATGACGCTAAGATAGTCGGTGAACATCGCCCTCACTCTCTTTCTCAATGTTTGGGCCCCAGACGACTCCCCGCACCAGAACTTTGTGAAAGGCTGCACAATCATGGTACCGCCTCTGGCAAAGATCCCCTAGGGCTATACGATCCCGGGAACCGCGGCGTAGGGTCCTTAAATGGGCGCCCAATCGACCCACCCCGCCGCGTATTTGACGTGGGCCAAAAATGCCCCGGCACCGCCCAGAACGCGAGCGGGAGGGCATCTTGGCAACGGCTCCGCAACCCGCGGGACCCCGTTGCGCACCCAACCATTCGCCCAATGCTGTCAGGTTAGGCGCACAATCCCCTGTTGCCGCATTAATTCATGTTATTTTCTTTTGGATTCTTTGGCTAACGCCGCGTGTCAATGGACCCTTGTCTTTCGACTCATGGCATATGAGATATGACAGCGCCGTCGGCGCAGGCTGACGCCCACCCTTTAGGAAATGTCCGGTCGGGTTCCGCGGTTCTCCGATCCAGGGGGCCAGCCAGGGGAACGGTACTGTGCTGGGTCGTTACAGACAGCGCCGTCGATTCTG
>JAJZZA010000069.1 GCA_021797825.1 Bacillota bacterium
TCGGTACCCCCGAAAATATCCTAAACAAGCCGGGCCGGCTGAGCTTGGAGGAAATGCTGGTGATGCAGCGCCACCCCATCATCGGGAGCTCCGTGCTGAGCCAGATCCATATCGCCGGCTGCGCCCGCAACTGGGTGCTGCACCATCATGAACGCTGGGACGGCACCGGCTATCCCGACAGCCTGGCGGGCGAAGAGATTCCGCTGGAGACGCGGATTGTCTCGGTGGTCGACGCCTATGACGCGATGACCTCCAACCGCGCCTACCGCCCCGCCATGGGGCATGATGAGGCGGTGTTTGAAATCATTGAGGGGTCGGGCACGCAATTTGACCCGATTGTGGTGGAGAAATTTCTTGAAATCTGCGAGTCCGGGGATTTGGCGGCCCGCGAAGGCGCGGGCCACGGCTGGGATCGGATTTCCGTGCTGCCGGAGCCGGAACCGCCTCCCGAATCCGACCGGGATGACAGCTCGTACTCGGGTTGATGCCTCCAGATGGCCATGCTACAATCTAACAATGGGTGTAGCACGACAGGAGCCGAAAAGGGCTTCCTTTTGGCTGTCGAATGGAGGATCGTTTGGCAATGCTTAAGCTTCTTGCCAGTTGGGTGAACCGTTTTAGCGCCCAGGAAGTGCGTCGGTATCAGAAACGGGTGGAGCTGATCAACCGGCTGGAACCGGGCGTCAAGGCGCTGAGCGATGAGGACTTGCGGAACAAGACCGGGGAATTCAAGAGCCGTCTGGCGGCTGGCGAAACCTTGGACGCGCTCTTGCCGGAAGCCTTCGCGGTGGTGCGCGAGGCGGCGCAGAGGACGCTCGGCATGCGCCACTTTGATGTGCAGCTGGTCGGCGGCATGGTGCTGCACGACGGGCGCATTGCCGAGATGAAGACCGGTGAAGGAAAGACGCTGGTCGCCACCCTGGCGGCCTACTTAAACGCGCTCCCCGGGACCGGGGTGCACATTATCACGGTGAACGACTACCTGGCACGCCGCGATGCCCAGTGGATGGGCCAGATCTACGAGTTTTTGGGGATGACCGTGGGGCTCATTCAACATGACCTGGAGCCGCCGGCACGCAAGCTGGCCTATGCGGCCGACATCACCTTTGGCACCAACAACGAATATGGCTTCGACTATTTGCGCGACAACATGGTCTTGACAATGGATGAAATGGTGCAGCGAGGCTTGGCCTATGGCATTGTCGACGAAGTGGACAGCATTTTGATTGACGAGGCCCGCACCCCGCTCATTATCTCGGGGCAGGCCGAACGGTCCACCGAGCTCTACTACACTTTCGCCCGCATCGCCACCAACCTCAAGGCGGACCGGGACTATGCGGTCGACGAAAAACTGAAAGCGGTGTCGCCGACCGAGGCCGGCGTGGCCAAGGTGGAACGGATGCTGGGGGTCAACAATTTATATGATGACGCCCACACCGATTACGCGCACTATTTGACGGCGGCGCTGCGCGCCAAGGCGATAATGAAGCGCGACCGCGACTATGTGGTCAAAGACGGCGAAGTGATCATTGTCGACGAGTTTACCGGCCGGCTGATGTTTGGCCGGCGGTACTCGGACGGCCTGCATCAAGCCATCGAAGCCAAAGAAGGCGTGAAGATTGAGGACGAAACGCAGACCCTGGCGACTATCACGTTTCAAAACTATTTCCGGATGTACGAGAAATTGGCCGGCATGACCGGCACCGCGGTGACGGAAGAAGAGGAGTTCCGCAAGATTTACGGCCTTGATGTGATCGTGGTGCCGACCCATCGCCCCATGATCCGGACCGACTTCCCCGATGTGGTGTATAAGACCGAGGCGGCCAAATTCCGCGCCGTGGTAAGGGAAATTGAAGAGCTGTACCAGAGTCGCCGGCCGGTGCTGGTGGGCACCGTCTCCATCGAAAAATCGGAGATCATCAGCCGCATGCTGCGCGAGCGGGGCGTTCCCCATCAGGTGCTAAACGCCAAACACCATGAGATGGAAGCGGAAATCATCGCCCGCGCGGGTCAGCTGGCGACCGTTACCATTGCCACCAACATGGCCGGCCGCGGAACCGACATTGTGCTCGGGGACGGCGTGGCCAACATGGGCGGGCTCCATATCCTGGGCACCGAGCGTCATGAGTCGCGCCGGATAGACAATCAGCTGCGCGGGCGCTCCGGGCGGCAGGGCGACCCGGGCACCTCCCGCTTCTATCTTTCGCTGGAAGACGACTTCCTCCGCCTATTTGCCGCCCCAACCCTGTCGTCGCTGATGGACCGCCTGGGCGTGGAGGAAGATGAGCCGATTGCAAGCCCCTTGCTGACGCGATCCATCGAGTCGGCGCAGAAAAAGGTGGAGGCGCGAAACTTTGACGCCCGCAAGCATGTGCTGCAGTATGACGATGTCATGAACCTGCAGCGGGAAGTGATTTATAAGCAGCGCCGGGATATTCTGAACCACGCCAACTTGCGCGACGACGTGATGCATATGGTCGACGGCGTGATTGACGACGCCTTAAACCTGCATTGTCCGCCGAATCTGCACCGGGAAGAATGGGACATGGAAGCCCTGGTACGGACCCTGCACGAAATATTCCTGCCCGTCGAGCAAGTGTCGGTGGATGAGATGCAGGGCATGAGCCGGGACGAGCTGGTGGAATACTTGACCAAGGTGGCGCGCGCGGCGTACGACGCCAAGGAAGCGGAAATCCAAGCGGAGCCGATGCGGGAAATTGAACGGATGGTGATGCTGCGGGTGGTCGACGCCAAATGGATGGATCATTTGGATGCGATGGATACGCTGCGCGAAGGCGTTGGCCTGCGCGCCTACGGGCAACGCGACCCGCTGGTGGAGTATAAGACCGAAGCCTTTGACATGTATCAGTCCATGATTGGCGCGATTCGGGAGGAAACGGTCCGGATGCTCTATCATGTTCAGATGGCGGCTCCCGAGCCGGAATTGCAGCCGGTGATGCTGACGGCGCCGTCGGCAGGACCGGTGTTGGCCCCCGAAGGCCCTGAAGTCCGACCGGCCAGACCCTTTCAAGTCATCCAGGGCGGTCAAACCGGGGGGTCAACCGGACGCAACGAGCCCTGCTGGTGTGGGAGCGGAAAGAAGTTCAAGCGTTGTCATGGGGCCCAGGAAGCTCCCTAAGCGGGCAGGGCCAAACCAGTGAAGTGAGGTGCCGGCAATGATTCAGGACGATTTGGAGCAATATCGCCACCAATTGACTGCCATTCTCGATCGCATTAGGGGGTCTCTTTGACCTGGCTACTCGCCAGAGTGAACGGCTTAGCCTGGAAGCCGCCATGGCCGTCCCGGATTTTTGGCAAAATCCCGGGCAGGCCGAGGCGGTGACCCGCGAACTCCGCCGGGTGGTAGGACCGGTGGAGGCGTATGAGGGCCTCGATGGCCGTCTCAGCGAATGGATTGACCTGTTGGACTTGGCCCGCGGAGAAAGCGACCCCGAATTGTTGCGCGACTTGCTGCGCGATGCCGCCAATCTGGAGCAGGCCTTGCGGGAACTCGAACTGACGCTGATTCTTAAAGGACCCTACGACCAGGAGTCCGCCATCCTGACCCTTCACGCCGGGGCCGGGGGCACCGAATCCCAGGATTGGGTCGCGATGCTGTTGCGCATGTATCAGCGCTGGGCGGAGCGCCGCGGCTTTCGCACAGACCTCATTGACCAGCTGCCGGGAGAAGAGGCCGGGTTAAAAAGCGTCACCCTGGAAGTGCGCGGCGAGCATGGGTTCGGATTTTTGCGCACCGAGCGCGGGGTTCATCGTTTGGTGCGGATCTCGCCGTTTGACGCCTCCGGTCGGCGCCATACGTCGTTTGCCTCGGTCGAGGTCATCCCCGACATTGAAAACGAGGAAACGGTGGAAATCCGGTCGGATGATCTGAAGATTGATACCTATCGAGCATCCGGGGCGGGAGGCCAGCATATTAACAAGACCGACTCCGCGGTGCGGATTACCCACCTGCCGACGGGCATTGTGGTCACCTGTCAGTCGGAGCGTTCGCAGCATTCCAATCGCGATACCGCCATGAAGATGCTCCGGGGCAAGTTGGCCGAACTCCAGGAACGGGAGTGGGAGCGGAAGATGGCCGCCTTGCGGGGGGAAAAAACCGATATCGGATGGGGATCGCAAATCCGGAGCTATGTCTTCCAACCCTATACCATTGTGCGCGATCACCGGACCCGATTTGAGATGGGCAACGTGCAAGCTGTCATGAACGGCGAGATTGACGGCTTCATCGAGGCCTCTTTGCAGAAAGAAGCGCGGGGCGCGCTGGCCCTCGAGGAGACGGATGGATGAGCCGGGTGGTTCGGCTGTTGGTGGCGCTGGTCATGATGGTGGGAATCTTGCAATGGGTCGTGCCCCAGTGGGCGGCCGCCCAGATCAGCCGCCGGGTGGCCGCGCTGGATCAGGGGAAGCGGCCGCAGGTGACGCTGGCCGCCATCCCGTTTTGGGAATTGGCCTCCGGTCGCTTTCAAGACCTATTCATGAAGTCGCAGGCTATCCGGCTGGGGCCGATTGAGGTGGCGTCCGCCCAACTCAACTGGCAAAATGGGCAAGTGGCGGTTGCGTCTCTCATGAAAGGGCGGCTGGCGATTGTCAAATCCGGCCGGGTGAGCATGAGCATCCGGCTCAATGGACAGGCTCTGGCCGATTTTCTTGCCAAACAAGGCAAAATCCAAAATACCCGGGTCACCGTCACCACCCGCGATGTCCGCATCCAAGGCCGGATGACGCTGGCTGGCGTCGACGTGCCGGTCGACACCACGGGAACCATTCTGATCTCTGCCGATCGCTCGCGGCTGATTTTCCATCCGACCGTGATCGACGGGATAAACTTGCCGATGATGACCGACGTGCAAATCCTCGATCTCAGCACACTGAATCTTCCCCTGCCGCTGGCCATCCGGTCGGTGGTACTGGCGCCCGACAGCATCGTGGTTAATGCGGGGACGCCATGACGCGGCGCCGGCGGATGGTCGTCGACTATCTCAGCATCGTGCTGGGCACCGCGATTACGGCGACTGGAATCAATGGCTTTTACGTGCCCAATCGCATTTCCGACGGGGGCGTCTCGGGCATTGGGATAATTTTGGCGTCGACCGTCCATATCCCGATTTGGGCCACTTTGGCCGTGGTGAATCTGCCTTTGCTGTGGCTCAGCCATCGGTTGTGGGGAGGCCGGGTGGGATCGCGAACCGTGTTCGGCACCGTGATGCTGTCCGTGATGGTGGGGATCATCCGGATTCGCCCCATGACCCACGTGATCTTGCTGGCAGCGGTCTATGGCGGCATCCTGTCCGGGGTCGGACTGGGTCTGGTCTTTCGCGCTCGGGGAACGACCGGCGGCACCGACGTGATTGCGCGCTTTGTCGGTCATTTTGCTCCAATTAGCCTGGGGCAGGCGATGATGGTGATTGACTTCTTCATCATCGCCGCCTTCGGTCTGGTGTTTTCCCCCACCACCGCCATGTATTCGCTGATTGCGCTCTTTATCGCCTCCCGCGCGATTGACCTGGTGCAGGAGGGGATTGCCTTTGCCCGCGCGTTTACCATCATCAGCACGGAATCCGAGGCCATTTCCCGCCGGATTCTGGAGGATATCGGACGGGGCGTGACCCGGGTGGGGGGGCATGGCCAGTACACCGGGGAAGAACGCCCCGTGCTGTATGTGGTGGTATTGCGGTCGGAAGTGACGCGCGTGAAAGAAGTCATCTACAATATCGACCCGTCGGCGTTTGTGGTCGTGGCCAATGTGCACGAGGTGGTGGGCGAAGGGTTTCGCCGCCCCCCGCTGGAAGAATAGGCGGGCGGATGTCGGCCCCCTCACCGGGGCTCGCCGCGGGCGCTTCACGCGGGCGAGGGAAAAACAACAAAGACGAAGTCCCGCGGCCTTTCGCGCTTTCGCGGGAGGACTCGGCTGCCCTGACGGGCGCGGGCGAGGGGGCTGCGGAAATTTATCGCCCGGGTTTTTCGGGCCGGCGACGCCATCATGCCGCCGACAACCGTAAACCACCACCGGATAAACCCTCGCATCGCCCGTTCGGCCGGGATTAAATTCCAGGCTCCGCGGTACCGGCAACAAGCCGAGACGGCGGATTTTTCCTATGCGGCTCTGGCCTTTCAGCAACTCTCGCCATCGAAATATCCTGGAATCGGGGGAAGCCTGTTGCCGCCGCATCCCTGCTCGACACGATGCGCAGCTGGTCGCGCGGCAACCGGCGATTGGCGGCTGTTCGGAAGAGGCGGCGCGGACATTGCCCGCCTTGCCGGGATATCCCGTAGGCGGCGAACGTTTCCGGTTTGAGACCCGTGCGGAGCATATGGCTTGGCAAGCCGGCTGATTGGCGGAGAGAATGCCGTCCCCGGTATAACGGCGACCCTGTCCGTCGCTCAACGCAACGTTAACCGAAACGTAACCGGAGGATCACTGCGGGTTAACCCGGCATGAGTAGACTGCAAAGGGGTGCCCGGTTGCCCAATACGATGGCCTCATGGCGACTGCGGATGGTGCGCTCCGGACCCCATCGCCCAATATCCCCTGTTCTATTTCGCCGGATCCATAACGAGGAGGGAACATCAACCATGGACCACGACACGGTGGACAACGTGCGTGATCGGGTGCTCCAGCCGTTGGAAGAGGCTGGGCTTCAGCGTTTTCATTTGCGAACCTGGCTAACCGCCGGGATGGGATTTTTTACCGACGCCTACGATCTTTTCATTATCGGCGTGGTCACCACCCTACTGGTCCCGATCTGGCACTTAACCACCTTGGACCTCATGCTATTGAACAGTTCGGCCCTGTTTGCCGCAGTCCTGGGGGCGCTCGTTTTCGGGCGGCTCATGGATCGACTGGGTCGAAAAACCGTTTACGGGATTGAAGCCACGCTGCTCACGGTCGGCGCGATCCTGTCGGCATTGTCGACGAACTTTTGGATGTTGTTCGTTCTGCGCTTCATCGTGGGACTGGGCGTCGGGGGCGACTATCCCATGAGCGGCGTGATTATGAGTGAATACTCGAATCGGAGGCGGCGCGGGTTTCTGGTCAATTCCGTGTTTGCCCTGCAGGGCATTGGCCTCTTGGTGGGGCCGTTGGTGGCCGTCCTCCTCCTCGGTGCCGGAGTTTCCGATGCGTTGGCCTGGCGGATTATGCTGGGTCTCGGGGCTGTTCCGGCTGGGATTGTCATCTATTTGCGGCGCCGCATTGCGGAAACTCCCCATTTCACATTGGGCGTACGGGGCGATGTGACCGGCACCGCACAGGTGGTTCAGCAACTCACCGGATCGTCCCCGGCCGAAGCCGGTCAGGTGGGCAAACTGCAGGATTCGGTGGGGATTCTGTTTAGCAACGGGCATTTTCTGCTCACTCTGATTGGAACGGCCTTCTCCTGGATGTTTCTCGACATGGCATTTTACGGTAATAGCGTCTCCTCGGGGTTAGTGATGAAGGCCTTGCAACCACACGGAACGCTCATCTCGCATACGCTGACCTCACTATGGATTTTTCTGGTGGCGGCTGCACCGGGGTATTGGGTGTCAGCTCTGACGGTAGACCGTCTGGGTCGGCGGTTTATCCAAGTGCTGGGGTTTATCGTCATGGCCATCGCCTATGCGATTTTGTGGCTGGATCCCAACATCGCCAAGGTGCCCTTGGATTTCTTGCTGGTCTACGCGGTCAGTTATTTCTTCATCGAATTCGGACCAAATAGCACGACTTTTGTCTTTCCAGCGGAAGTGTTCCCCGTTACCGTGCGGGGGATCGGGTTTGGTATCTCGGCGTCGGCGGGCAAGTTGGGGGCGGCGGTCGCGGCGTTCTTGTTTCCGGTGTTGCTGATTCGCCTGAAACTCCCTGATACCATGGGGCTTTTGGCCGGAATATCCGCGCTCGGCGCCGTGTTGACGTTGGTCGCACTGCGCGAGCCCAAGGGGAAAACGTTGCGGGAGTCCTCGCGCGAACATTTGTTGGAAGACATTCAGGTGAACCCGTAGCCGTTTCCGTATTGTGCCGGCAAACCCTGGCGGACAACCCGGACCGGCACCGGTTATATTCCGGCTGGTTGCGGCTAGCACAATGATTTTTGAGCATCCCGGCCGCGTTCAGGTCGTCGCGGGCGATCCCGGGAAAGGCTCCCAGGCGCCCCGCCGTCTGGTGGGACCACCCATCGGCGCGGATTGGCGGTATCGCCGCATTGGCGATGGTCCGCGCACGCATTGTTTGGTAGGATAGGTAAAGAAACGCTTTTTTCAACCAGCCCGCCGCTGCAGCGGGCAATCCCGCCGGCGGGCGTGGCCACGGGTCTGCGTGAGCTTGCCATCAGGCAGCTGGACAACGGCGTTCCCGGCCGGGGAGCCCTGGCCCCGGGGAACGCTGAGGGACCGGGATGCGCCATGACCCGAGGCGGGATCCGGTTCAAGTTGCCAAATCCGCCCCCGATTGGGAGGAGACCGCCGCCACGCGCCGGGTCAGCCTATCGCACGCCCCCGGGGAAGGGGAGATTTTGCCCAATCCCTCCGAAAGTCGGAAAAAACCGGTAGAATTGAAGTCAGCCGAAATGGAGGGATTCGCCATGTACGCTCGGGATTTAATGACCACCAATGTCATCCGGATAGCGTCTAGCGTGACCATTGGGCAAGCTGTGCAGCTGTTGAAAGAACACACCATCAGCGGCCTGCCGGTGGTGGACGAACAGGGCCGGCTGATAGGCGTGATTACCGGCGGTGATGTGCTGCGGGCGTTTCAACAGCGCGCGCAACGCGTGTATCACACCCTGATCGGACCCACGCATGTGGTTATCGACCACGCCGTGTACCTGCACGATCGGGAAGAATTGTTGTCCCTGCCCGTGGAAAAAATGATGAGTCGGGGAGCGGTCACGGTGGGATTGGACAGTCAAGTGGGCGATATCACGGACATCATGCTGCGGCAAAACGTCCGCCGGGTGTTTGTGCTGGAACAGAAAAAACTGCGCGGGGTGATTACCCGCAACGACATCGTGCGATGGCTGGTTACCCATGTGGAAGACGATATGCCGTAGGCACCTAACGCAACATGCGGGGCAGGAGGCGCCCGATGCGGGTGATAGCCTTTTCGAGCACGGCCGCTGGCGCGCCGGCGCTTAAAATGGCTGCGATGTAAGCGATTTGGGGCGTGTAGACAATTCCCGCATCGTGGCGGGCATCGGACAGGGATCCCGTCTTGTGCGCTGCGGTAACAGCGGGAGGCTGACCGAAAAAGGACGCGGGAGAGCCAGCCGGGCCGATGCTCAATCGTCCCTGGCACCGCGTCAGCATGTCGACCATCTGTCGTGAAACCGCCTCTGAGATGGCGGTCCCGGTCGCCAACCGCTCCATTAATAAGGCCATGTCCCAGGCGGTGGTCCGGTTGGCGGTCGGCCGATCGACGGGAACTCGCTGCAGCTTGCGGACCAGTTCGGTGTGGCGGGCGCCCAACCGCCGCAAAGTTAGGTTGACCGCGGCGGTTCCGAAATGATCGATGAGCAGGTTGGTGGCGGTGTTGTCGGACACGGAGATCATGAGCGTGGTCAGGTCCCTGATGGAATAGGCGGTGCCGGGGGTGAGGTCGCGCAACACGCCTGAGCCATCCACCTGGTCTTCCGCGCGCATGGTCAGGAGGGCGTCGAGCGAGGTGCCTTCTTCTTCGAAACGTCGAAAGGCTTCAATCATAATGGGGACTTTGATCAAACTGGCGGAGGGGAATACCTCGTCTTCATGGTAGCATGTGGCCCGACCCGTTCGAAGATTCTTGGCATAGATCCCGAAGCGTCCGGGGGTTCCGGCTAAACGACGCTCCCAAAAGTCGGGCTGGATAATGGGCCGGGGCTTGGTCATGGCGATGCCTGGCTCCTTTCGCAACGCCCTAAAACAGCTGGCGGGCGGGTATCACCGATAGCATAGCATCTCCCGGCAGCGGCCGCTGCCGGACCGACAGGAAAATCCCGATCGAGTGGAGAATGCGAGAAGGGGAGGTGAGGCGGGTGGCGGTGGTTGTACTGGGCAGCATTAACCTTGACCTGATAGCCCGCATTGAACGGGTTCCCGGGCCGGGCGAAACTTGCCTGGCGGAGGCGTTTCAAACGAGTCCGGGGGGCAAGGGAGCCAACCAGGCGCTGGCGGCCCGTCGCCTGGGAGCCCCCACGCATTTGTTGGGGATGGTCGGGGATGATGCGTTTGCCATGCAAGCGCTGCGCTATCTGCGCCAAGACGGGGTGGACTTAAGCCGGATTGCGATTAGCAAGGAACGCTCGACGGGCTTGGCCTTAATTGGGGTGGAGCCAAACGGGCAAAACGCCATTACGGTTGTTCCTGGCGCCAACAGCGCCGTGGGAACGGAAGTCCTGACGGACCTGGCCAGAACGCTGACCGCCAGGGACATTTTGGTGCTGCAGTGCGAGATTCCACTAGAGGTGGTGGAACGGGCGATGATGATGGCCCGGGAGATAGGGGCCCGGGTGCTGTGGGATCCGGCACCAGCCCGGGCGCGGTTTCCCAAGTCGCTCTTTCGGGCGGATATTGTGGCTCCCAATCAGGGAGAAGCCGAGATGATTTTGGGGATGGACATTCCGGATGTGCGCGCGGCCAAGAACGCGGCCCGGCAACTGCGAACGTTCGGGGCTCAGGTCGGAATCGTCAAATTGGGCGAGCAAGGTGTGGTCTGGTCGACCGCGCGCGGCCTTTTTTACCTGCCGGCGGAACAGGTGGAGGCAATTGACACGGTCGGAGCCGGAGACGCCTTTGCCGGGGCGCTGGCGGCCCGTTTGGACGCGGGAGCCTCGATCGGGGATGCCATCCGGACCGCCAATCGCGCGGCCGCGGCATCAACGACGCGCGTGGGGGCGCAAGCCTCGTTTGTGTGGGCGCGAGAGGTGGGATTATGAGCGCGCGGGTCTATCTGGACATGGATCCCGGGATTGACGATGCCGTGGCGATGGTCTTGGCGACGGCGGTTTGTGATGTTGCGGGAGTTGCGACGGTGGCGGGCAATGTGGATGGATTCCGTACCTTCCGGAATGCGCATCGCATATTGCGGATGGTAGGACGGGAGGATATTCCGGTGCATCGGGGGAGCGATCGCCCGCTATTCGGGAAACTCGAGACGGCATCCGAAATTCATGGCACCGAAGGTCTCGGCCTTGCGGAAGCGCCGAAGGTGGTGGTGCCGGATGTCGCCCCCGGTTTGGGATGGCGCTGGTTGGCCGAGCAGGCCAAGACGACGCCGGATGCTTGGGACGTGATTGCCACGGGACCGTTGACCAATTTGGCGCGGATGGGCTGGGGCATGCCGGAGAGTCTGTCCCGTGTCGGCCGACTGGTGGTAATGGGAGGGTCGCTATCCGGCGGCAACATCACCTCCAGCGCGGAATTCAATTTTTTTGCTGATCCCGATGCGGCCGAGATGGTTCTCGGTCAAGTTTCCGGGGTGGAACTTATTGGCTTGGACGTCACCCGACAAGCCTACCTGACCCTGGCCGATGTAGATCGCTTTCGCGAATACGGTGCGGTTGGGCAGTGGCTTCACGAGCTGTTGCGGTTTTATGCCGGCCAAATTCTCCGTTTGGGATTTTCGGCGCAGACCTTGGCGGTGCATGACGCCGTCGCGGTGTTTGCTTGGGCTCACCCCGAGGCGATATCCTGGGAAGCCATGCGTCTGGGGGTGGTGCGGGAGGGGCAATGGCGCGGCACACTGCTGGCCGATCCCCGGGCCACCGAGCGTCCGTTGGCGAAAGTGGCTCTGGGGATTGATGCGGATGCTTTTCGGGCCTGGATTTTTGAAAGTATGGAAAAAGTTGTTGAAATGGGGATGCGGCAGTAACCCGGGCGCACGGTCTGGCGTTATGCGATCAGACGGGTTGCAAGGGGGTGACGGCATGAAAAGTGATGCTGAACAACAAAAGCGGGCGGACTATTACCTGTACACGTGGCAAATCCGCGCCGTCCAGAGGATTTCCAGAGAAACTCATCGGCCGCCGTCAGAAGTGATGCGCACGCTGCTGGCGGAAGCACTGGAAACCCATGAGACGGTGACGGCCGCACCCCACTAAAGTACACGCGTTCCGAAGTTCGTTCCGTTGTCACAAAACGTACCATCCCCGCGGTGACATGCGCCGCGGGGTGTTTGTCGCTAGGCGGCCGTCGACAAAGCCACGTTTCGCGCGTGGTCCGGGTTGTTGACACGCAGTGGTTGCCGGCGATGCGATCGCGCCGCGGCCAGGACGGCCCGGGGTGAAGTCGGGCCCGCAAGTCATTGCCTATTTCCAGCTCTAATGAGCTTGACACTCCTCACGCTCATCCCCTGCGCCGCGAATGGAGCCGGGAGAATTCTTTCGCGAAACTCCCTCTTACGTGAGTTTGCGCGCGATGGATTGGCCAAAAGCCCGCTAGCCGCTCGCGCGCGATGAAGTCCCTGGTGACTTTTGCGCATTATAGATAGTAAGCGTGTCGAGCGGGCAAACCCTAATCCGGGGTCTTCGGCCAGCGCCTGCTATCCCCATCATGAAGTGAGGGGTATTGCGGCGCATTTGATAATCACGGCCAGGCTTGACGTCTGCGATTTGACCGCGTACCATGAACTTGTAACCCCACCCCGGGTGGGAGGGGAGTAAAGAGGGTTTCGTCACAGAGGAAGGAGCCCTTAGGGGTTGTTGAGGAGAAGATCTGGGGGGCGTCGTAACGCGTCGGGTGGACGATATTGGGCGCATGCGGGGCTCGCCGGAATGTGGAGGTGAAATCATGGCCAACCAAATTGCAACGTCCCCGGCGGCCAATGCGCAGCAGGTGCAGATTCAGGTGGGAATTAGTGGCATGACGTGTGCGAGTTGTGCCTTGCGGATCGAAAAAGGAGTCGGCAGACTGGCCGGCGTTCAAGCCGCCTCGGTCAATTTCGGCACGGAAAAGGCCACGCTTTCGTTTGATCCCCGGGTGGTTGAATTGGAGCAGGTTCTGGAGAAGATTCAGGATGTAGGCTACAAGGCCATCACGGACACCATGCGTTTGAAAACGCTCGAAGTTCTTTCCGAAACCGCGGTGACGGAAGTAACCCGCCGACTGCATGAGGTGCCGGGCGTCATCCGGGTGCGGTACGAGTCCTCGTCGCTCTCTTGGATCCTGACTTATTTGCCCGGGACGGTGGCTCCCGCGGATGTCCGGCGGCAACTGAAAGAATGGGGCTATCCCACCGAGGATCTGAGCGCCCAACGGGATGCGACGCAAGAGGCGCGCCAGCGGGAAATCCGGAGTTGGCTTATCCGTTTCGCCGTGGGTGCCGTGTTTTCATTGCCGTTGGCGATCTGGCTGATCTCCCGCATCTTGAACCATCCGGTGCTCGGCAACCCATGGCTGCAGGGCGGACTAGCCACGGTGGTGCAAGCTTACGTGGGGGGGTTTTACTATGTCGACTCCTACCATAATCTGAAGAATCGGAACGCCAACATGTCGGTGCTGGTCGCCATGGGCACCACGGCTGCGTACCTTTTGAGCGTGGGGCTGGTGCTGGCGGGAAATCGCCACGAGACCTATTTTGACGACAGCGCCATCGTGTTAACCCTGATTACCTTGGGGAAATACATTGAGGCCCGCGCCAAGGGCGCGACTTCGTCGGCGATGAAACAACTCATGGGGCTGGCGCCCCGCGATGCCCATGTCATGGTCGACGGGGAGGAGCGGGACGTGCCGATTGATGACGTGGAGCCCGGCGCGGAACTGGTGGTGCGGCCAGGGGAAAAAATCCCGGCGGACGGGGTGGTGGTCTCCGGTCACAGCCAAGTGGATGAGTCGATGTTGACCGGCGAGCCCTTGCCTTTAACCAAGAAACCTGGAGATGCGGTCGTGGGGGCCACTTTAAACCAGACCGGCATGTTGCGCGTCAAGGCCACCAAGGTGGGGCGGGACACCGCATTGGCTCAAATTGTGGCGGTCGTTGAAGCGGCCCAGGCGCAGAAGGCGCCGATTGAAGGACTGGCGGATCGCGTCTCGGCCGTCTTTGTTCCCATCGTGATTTTGGTGGCGATGGGCACGTTTGGCGCTTGGTGGCTTATCACCGGCGACGCCTTACAAGCCCTCTTGCCGGCAGTGGCGGTACTGGTGGTGGCGTGTCCCTGCGCACTGGGTCTGGCCACCCCGACCGCCATCACCGCCGGGGTGGGAGTCGGCGCCAAACGCGGGTTGCTAATCCGGGGCGGCGAGTATTTAGAGGCGGCCGCCCGCATCAACACGGTGGTGGTGGACAAGACCGGAACCGTCACCCGGGGCAAACCGGCGGTGACCGATATCATTCCCCACTCGGATTTTGCCATGGGGGATGCGGACACCTTGCTGACCTGGGCCGCCGCTGTCGAAGCCGCCTCGGAGCATCCTTTGGGTCGCGCTGTGGTGGCCGCCGCCCAGGACCGACGGCTTAACCTGCCGCCGGCGGATGATTTCCAGGCGGAGCCGGGGCGGGGAGTCACTGCGCTGGTGGAGGGTCATCGCGTGATGGTGGGTAGTCAGCGGGCGATTGCGCAAGACGGCGCCAATTTGTCCGATCTCGTGGCGCGGGCGGAAAAACTGGAGTTGGATGGCAAAACACCGCTGTATGTCGCCGTTGACGGGCAGGCGGCGGGGCTGGTCGCGGTGGCGGACACGATCAAGGACACAGCCCGGGAGGCGCTCGACGCCCTCGCCAAGAGGGGCGTCGAGGTGTACTTGTTGACCGGAGACACCCGGCGCGTGGCGGAAGCGGTGGCGCGGCAGGTCGGTATCGCGCCGGAACGCGTGCGCGCCGAAGTTCTTCCAACCCAAAAGGCGGAGGTCGTGCGGGGGCTCCGCCAGCTGGGACGGCGGGTAGCGATGGTCGGCGACGGGATCAACGATGCGCCGGCGCTGGCCACCGCCGATCTGGGGATCGCCATCGGGACCGGAACCGACGTGGCCATGGCTGCGGCCGGCATTACCCTGATGAGCGGGGATTTGCGCGGGGTGGCGGGGGGATTGCGCCTTTCCCAACGGACCGTGGCCAAGATTCGGCAGAATCTGTTTTGGGCCTTTTTCTACAACGTGCTGCTCATTCCGGTGGCGGCGGCGGGATGGCTGGCGCCGGTGCTGTCGGGTGGCGCGATGGCGGTTTCGTCCATCTTGGTGACCGGGAACTCGGCGTTGTTGAATCGGTTCAATCCTCTGGCAGGGTTGACCCGAACCGAGGAGCAGTGGGCAGCGGAATTGGCGGCCGAGGAAGCGGCGCTTCCGAAGAGTTCGGGCGTCACCGCCGTGGATCCAGTCTGCGGGATGACGGTCGAGGTGGGCCGGGAGGCGGGACGCTCGGTCTACCGCGGAGAGACGTATTACTTTTGCAACCACAACTGTCTACGGGATTTTGAAGAACATCCCGAGCAATATGCGGCAAGCGGACCGTCAAGCGCTTCCCATGAGGAGTCCGGGCCCATGCGGGATCCGGTCTGCGGCATGACGGTTAGCCTGGAAACCGCTGCTGGCCAGACCGAGTACCAAGGCCGCCCGTATGCCTTTTGCAACGTGAGTTGTCAAAAGGAGTTTGAGGCGGATCCCGCGAAATATGTGCAAAACGCGGTTGGCTCGTAGCACCGATGACAACGGCTGGGCCTCACGGTACCAGGGCGAACGGGAAAGGGGGTTGACCGCCCGGGCCCGGCCCCATCGCACCGCGTTGCGCACGGCCGGTTGGTGAAGACCCGCAAGCGGCATGCCAGCCCATCGGCCGGCGGGATGGTCCAGGGATGGAGTCAAAAAAATACGGACACCATTTCGTGATAAGGAGGTTTCAGCAGATGAATCACTCGCACCCGCATTCACACGACGCGAACGCCAAGGATCCGGTATGCCAGATGAGTGTAGCCGTCTCGGAGAGCGCGATCCAGAGCCGGCATCACGGACAAGACTACTATTTCTGCAGTCAGACTTGCAAGGAGATGTTCGACCGGGATCCCGGTCGCTATGTCCACTAAGTTCGCCGAGGGAACGGGGGATGCTCCTGGCGGAGCCATCCCCCGCACTCCGCGGAGTTCCGGAGCTGGGCGCGGGAACAGGCCTTAACACCGGTCGTGCGCGTAAATCGGAGTGCCACGTCTGGGGGCAGATCAAGCCGGGCCCAGAAGGCTCGCGTCGTCGGTAATCTCCCGGTAGCGGGCCGGTGGCCGGGCGCCGATGCCGTCGCCAGCGCCGCGAGCACTCAGGAACGAATCGGGATCATGGAGGCCGCCATCTGCAGAGCGGCGCGGGCGGAATGGTAATTGCCCACGGAATAGAAGATGCCGTGCTGTTGGAATACGACCACGGTATGACCGCCGTCGCCTCCTATGTCCACCTCTAAGGTGGCAGGGATGCCGTTGGTCAAAATGACCACCCCCCGGTAATATCCTTGGGCCCAATGCTGCCAAAGCAGAGCCGACGTGATTTTCTGGGCAACGGGAGGGGCGTTGTTCTTCGGAGGAGTCCAACCGGTGTTGTACAAGGATGTGGACGAGGCTTGGACACTGCCCAAAATTTGACCCAATCCCGTCCCTACGGCATAAGGCGTGTTGGGTGGCAAGTCTACCTGAGACAATTGGATATCGATGGAATAGCTATGCGCGCTTTGATTGACGGTAAGACGCGGCCATTGGCTGGCTGGCATCGGCACGTAACTGGGAAGCAAGATGGGGATTCGCACTGAGTTGAGATAGGGCAGGACCGCATATGCGCTAAATTAAGCCTCCCGAGTTGAATTGGAGTCTCCGCTTGCGTGGTCGCTCATGGAGGGCCTTGGTTTACGCGCGGGAGGTCGGGCACCAATCCGTCAGCTCTACAAACCCCTGAACGATCATGCGGAGATCCGGCCAAATCATTTGGGAAATACGCCACACGGCGGGGAATATCGCTGCGAACGGGAAATCCATAGGGGGAAAAATCCGGCCCTTGGGTCCGGATGGCATCCACGAGGACCGCGCCCAACAGCTTGGCCAAGAGTAACTGCTCAGGTGCCGGGGAAAATACTGCTGGACAACCGCTAACCATCCATCTAAACTACAGGTAAAACGCTTGGGATGGGAGATCGCGTACATGTCGCAAACGCCGGCACCCTGGTCACGACAAGCGTTACTCGAATGGTGTGCGACCCACCCGGAACGGGTCGTGGATCTGGTGTTGACGCTCTGGGAACAGATGGATGGACTCACCCAGCAGTTAGGCGCCACGCAACTATAAGGTTTATGATTTGGGTTGTGGTTTAATCACATAATTCCACTCCCCGTGAAAGTCCTCACGCTCGATGTTCAAGGCGTCGA
>JAJZZA010000070.1 GCA_021797825.1 Bacillota bacterium
TTGCCGTGGGCCACGACGTTGCCCGCCCATGTGCGCACGCCGCGACGGGCCCGACCAGCTTAGACCGACCGTTCCTCCGTAGTCCCCACCTCGCCGGTGGGGACTATTTGACGCTTACGATGGGGAAAAGGAGAGGGCAGGATGGGGACGGAGCATTTTAGCGGGAAAGTAGCGGTCATTGGCGGAGCGGGGCTCATGGGGCATGGCATTGTCCTGCAGGCCTTGTTGGGCGGAGCCACGGAGGTGGCCATGATGGCGCGCCACCGTTCTTCACTGGAACACGGATTGGAATTAGTCGCCGGGGGGCCTTTTGGATTGCGGAGCGCCCGGTCATCCCAAACCATGACGGAAGCAGAGATAACGACCTTGTTGCACCGGATTGTCATCACCACCGACTATGCCGAAGCGGTTGCTGGCGCCGAGGTGATTGTCGAGTCGGTTCCCGAAGAGATTGCCGTGAAACAGGCGGTGTTTGCCGAGATTGAAAAACATTGTCCCGCCGACGCGCTGATTGCCTCCAATACCTCGTCCATCATGATCGGCGAGTTGGCCGCCCGGGCGGCCAGCCCGCACCGCTTCATCGGCACCCATTGGTTTTACCCCGCCCAGGTGATGAAATTGGTGGAAGTGGCGGCTGGCGAACGCACCAGCGCTGCCACCCTAAAACGGACGCTCGGGCTGCTTGCGGCTTGGGGGAAAGTCGCCGTGGTGGTGGCCGATCGTCCGGGGTTTTTCATGACCCGGTTTATCAATTTATTTGTTGAAGAGGCCATTCGACTGGTGCAAGATGGCGTGACGACGGCAAGGGACATCGATACCATGACCAAACTCGGACTGGGCTGGCCCCTGGGACTTTTTGAACTCATCGACAGCACCGGCTCGTTTTAGGCGTGGTTTCATGCTCAGCAGTATCTGCATGAAACCTTGGGCGACCGTTACCGGATTCCTCCGCTGGCGCGCAAGGCGTTTCTGGCGGGGTTTTTGGGCAACCCGGATTTAAAACCCCAAAGCCAGGGCGGGTGGCATCAGTTTCTCGAGCGGGAATACGCCGCCCACGCCCGGAACACGCACCAGGAGGCGGACCAATGAGGCACGACGATGTGGTGGTGGTCGCCGCGTGCCGCACCGCTCAAGGCGACTTTGGGGGAGCGCTCCGCGACATACCGGCAGCGGACCTGGCGGCCGCGGTGATTCGGGAAGCAATTTCCCGGAGCGGAATTTCGCCGGATCAAGTCGACGCCGTCGTCATGGGACAAGTCTATCAAACGTCGGAGGCGCTGAATATTGCGCGGTTTGCGGTGCTGCAGGATGGTCAGCCGGTGGCCATACCCGGGTTCAGTGTGCAAATGGCCTGCTGCTCGGGGTTGGAAGCCGTGAATCTGGGAGCCCACGAGATTCTTAGCGGCCATGCCGAGGTGGTGGTGGCAGGGGGTGTGGAAAATATGAGCCGGGTCCCTTACCTGTTGAACGGACACCGCTGGGGCGCGAAGCGCGGGCACGGGGCATTGATCGACATGTTGGAGGAGTCGTCGTGGTCGGCCTCTGCTTCCCGCTATGGCCGTCTTAACATGGGGTTGGCGGCTGAGCATATTGCCAAACAGTACGATATTACCCGCAGCGAGCAAGATCAGTATGCGTTAAAGTCTCATCAACGCGCAATGGCGGCCATCACCGCCGGATACTATCGCGAGGAGATTGTTCCGGTGCAAATCCCGCAAGCCCAAACCTCCCGCCAGTTCGCCGCCGATGAACATCCCCGGCCCGATGCTTCCTTAGCGGCCCTGGCCCGTCTTCGTCCCTCGTTTGCGCAAGACGGCAGTGTGACCGCAGGCAACGCCTCGAGCCTGTCGGACGGGGCCGCAGCCCTGGTTTTAGTGTCGGGGGCGATGGCCAAACGCCATGGCCTGGCGGAATTGGGCCGCATCGTCGGCACCGCCCGGGTGGGCGTACATCCGTTGGAGCTTGGCATGAGTCCCGCTCCGGCCGCGGAAAGGGCATTGGACCGGGCGCAGATCGCGATTCGGGATGTGGATGCATGGGAGATCAACGAAGCGTTTGCATCAGTTGTGCTCGCTTCCGCCCGTGTGTTGGGGGTGCCGTTGGACAACGTCAACGTCAACGGGGGCGGCATTGCGCTGGGACACCCCGTGGGCTGCAGCGGTGCGAGGATTCTGGTGTCATTGCTGTATGACATGCGACGCCGGGATTTGTTGACGGGGGTGGCCACGGTGGGAGGCGGAGGTGGAGTGGCCGTGGCCACCGTGGTCCAAAGATCCCCGACCCCGACGGAAAGGAAGGCTTAGCGATGGCAGAACACAAAATCCGGGTGTTGCTATGTAAGACGACCATGGAGAGTCATGACCGCGGCGTGCGATTTTTGGCCACCAAGCTGCGTGATGCGGGCATGGAAGTCATCTACCTGAATTTTCTCGAGCCCAGCGAGGTGGTGGAGACGGCCATTGAAGAGGATGTCGATGTGGTTGGTTTGTCTAGCTCCGTGCAAGGACATGTCGCCGTCCTCGAGGATGTCACCAGTCAACTCCAAACGCGCGGACGCGACGACGTGCTAATCCTGGTTGGGGGTGTGATTCCGGAAGAAGACGTCGAGCCCTTGCGCGCGATGGGGGTCAGTGGAGTTTTTGGACCTGGATCCTATGTCAACGATATCGTCCAATTCATCCGCGAAAAGGTGTCGGCGCGCATTTGAAACAGGGGAGGGTGCCGAAAGTGGCCGATCAGCAGGAACCGCGGGAGACTGTCCACCCGATGTTTGAACCGGAATTTCTCGAAGCCACCCGTCGTTTGGAAGAACAATGGCGCAAGGATTTCGACAAAATTGCCGAACGCTTTGGGGTGGATCCCGCCACCTATCAAGCCTACACCCGGAGCGGGCTGCCTATTAAGCCGGTATATTTTCCCCACGATGTGGCAGCTATTCCCTACCACGAAATTGGGAGTCCCGGACTCTTCCCGTATACCCGGGGTCTTTTGGCCGCGCAGTATCAGTTTATGCCGTGGGCCAATCAACCGGTAATGGGCTACGGGCTGCCGGAAGAGACCCGGGAGCGCATGGATTTCTTGCGCGCGCAAGGGATGACCGGCTACTTTGGCAAGACCTTCTACAACCTCGTCTATGATTTGGTGTCGCATGAAGGCGTGGACCCTGATCATCCCGCCGCCAGGGGCCGAGTGGGACAGTGCGGCATGGCGGTATACTGCCGTCGCGATATGGAACGCCTCTTTGACGGCCTGGAACTTACGCAAATGAATGTGGTGCATATTACCGGATACGAAACGATTCCGGTATTTGCCCATTATTTGGCCTATGCCCAGCAACGCGGCGTTCCCTGGCAAAAGCTCTTGGGAAATACCATGAACTGGTATTACCAAAGTGCATATTGCGGAATGACGACGTTTCCGCCTCAAGCCGGGGTTGACCTGGCGGTTGAACTGATTCAATTCTGCAACGAGCAGATGCCGCAATGGAATACGTTGAATCTGTTCGGCTACGGCATGGAAGAAGCGGGCGCGGTGGCGGTCGAGGAGGTGGCTTTTAGCGTGGCGGCCGGCTTGGATTATGCCCGCGCGTGCATGGCGCAAGGCCTGGCGCCCGATGACTTTTTGCCGCGGTTCGGTTTTCAGATTGCCCAGGCGAATGATTTTTTCGAGGAGATTGCCAAGGTCCGCGCGCTTAGACGGTTGTGGGCGAAGACCTGTCAGGCGTTAGGCGCAACCAAGCCGAGTGCGATGCATGTGCGTATTCACACCCACACCTCAGGGGTCGAACTCACCGCGCAACAACCCCTGAACAATCTTGTCCGCACCACGCTTCATGCCTTGGGCGCGGCATTGGCGGGAACCCAGGCGATGGAGGTAAGTGCCTACGACGAGGCGCTGTCCATTCCGACTGAAGCTTCGCATACGCAATCGCTGCGCCTGCAACAAATTATCCAGGAAGAGACCAATATCACCCAGGTGGCCGACCCGCTGGGCGGCGCTTATTATGTCGAGTCGCTGACATCGCAAGTGGAGGCGGCGGCGGTGAAGCTGCTGGAGGAAGTGGAACGGCTGGGGGGTTATCGGCATGCGCACGAGTTCATCCGGGCGCGGATCGAAAGCAGTGCCCAGGCCTGGCGCGACCAGATCGACCGTAATCAGCGGTTTGTCGTGGGAATCAACAAGTACGTGACCGATGACGTGCAAAAAGTCGAGAAATTTAAGGTATCGTTAGCCTCGGAACACGAATCGGTGCGACGCATCCAGGCCTTGCGGGCGGAACGTGATGGCCCCCGCTGGGAACTCGCGATGGCTATGGTTGATAAAGCCGTGGCGCGCTTTGCGCGGGGAGAGAACGATCACACCCTGATTCCCGCGATGGTGGCCGCCTCGCACGCGGATGCCACCACGGGGGAATTGATGGCGGTATTAAAACGCCACTTGGGGTGGCATGCTCCGGTGTGACGGAGAACGGAAGCCTGAACAAATCGTATGCACCTAACGGCAAACAGGCCAGGCAAAAAGATGAGGAGCAGGAGTGAGTAAAATGGCAAAGATGCCGACCATTGCATCATCCCGGCAATCGAGCAAGTGGGAAGGCGGGCAACCCACTCGTCGCCTGGAAGTGCTGCAAAAGGCGGTGAAGATCATTTACGAGCGCGGTTATCGAGATGCCACCATCAGTCAACTGGCGAGCGAGATGGGTTTTTCCAAAGCCGCGTTTTATCATTATGTGCGGAGCAAGCAGGATCTCCTCTATATCATCTTTGATTCCGTAATGGATCTGCTGCAAGACACGATTCAGGGAATCATTCAAAGCGGCGCGGATCCTGCGGTCAAACTGCGGCACATTGTGACGAATTATATTGCAATGATTGTCGAGTATCGCGAAATGCTCGAAATTTATTTTACCGAGAAAAAGGAACTGTCCAGCGAACAGCAAGAAGCGATTACCGCACGGGAAAGAGAATTCATGCATGTGATTCGCGACGTTTATCAAGAAGGTATTGCTGCGGGGATTTTTGTCGATGTCAACGCCAGGGTCGTGACCAATGTGATTTTGGGCATGTGCGGATGGATTTATCGTTGGTACGATCCCGCCCGATCAATTTCCCCCGAGCAATTGCCGGAGATGGTTCTTAAAATATTGGCCCATGGAATCGAATTGGCTGGAGAATTAGAGCCCCAAGTGTAACGCGGCCCTGAAGCGAGGCCGGGGAAAGGACCAAAAAACGGCCATCTCAGGCCGATCGGGAAGGCGGAGCCAGCACTTAAACCGACCGGAACCAGGGCCATAACGCAGCCAATCGCCATAAATCAAGTCGACCGCAGTGGCCTTTAGCGCTTGTGTTGCGGCCAAAGGTTGTTATGATGAGAGCGTCTAAGACTTTTGTCCATCCTGGTATCGATACGCTTCGACACCAAAAGGAGACGATTCCAAAGTGCAGTGGGTATCCGCTGATGAGGCCCTGGCTGTGGTGCAGTCGAACGATCAGGTGTATTGCCAAGGAATGGCTTCCACGCCAACCGGGTTGTTAGAGGCGTTGGCCCGGCGCTGCCAAGACCTCACCAACGTGAAATTGTACCATTTGCATCTCGAAGGGCCGACGCCGCAGATAGCGCCGCATCTTAAGGGCCGCCTGCTGGACATCTCG
Source organism: Bacillota bacterium (assembly GCA_021797825.1). Lineage (GTDB taxonomy): Bacteria > Bacillota > Sulfobacillia > Sulfobacillales > Sulfobacillaceae > JAJZZA01. The sequence continues at coordinate 5,652 of JAJZZA010000070.1, forward strand.
CTCTTTATTGGGGCCAATCTTCGCCAAGCCGTAAACCAAGGCCAGGCTTATTATCTGCCCTTGTTTCTGTCCGATGTTCCCTGGTTTCTAAAACGGCCCCAATGTGTCTTAAAAGCCTGCCTAATCCAAGTCAGCCCGCCTGATCGCCATGGGTTTGTGAGTTTGGGTCCCACGGTGGAAGGTGTACTGGCAGCCATGGAAAAAGCCCAGGTGGTGATTGCGGAAGTCAATCCGCAAGTGCCGCGCACATTGGGCTGGGCCCATGTGCCAATTGGCGCGATCGATTACGCGGTGCCGGTGGACCGTCCCCTGGCGGGCCATGGGCCGACCAGCGGCGCCCCGGTGTATGATCGCATCGCCGAGAACGTGGCCTCGTTAATACCCGATCGGGCCACTTTGCAGGTGGGAATCGGGAAAATTCCCGATGCCGTCCTGAAATTGCTGGGGAATCACCACGATCTGGGCATTCACAGTGAAATGATCTCCGATGGGGTCATGGATCTGGCTGAAGCCGGGGTAGTGACGGGGCGGTATAAGGGTCGCGATCGCGACCAAATCGTGACCACCTTCGCGCTCGGCAGTTCGAAGTTGTACCGGTTCATGGATGATAATCCGTCCATTGCCATGTGCGCGGTGGATTACACCAACAGCACAGCCGTCATTCGCCAAAACCCCCGCATGATCTCGATAAATTCCGCCCTGGAAGTCGATATCACCGGCCAAGTGGGCGCGGAGTCCTTGGGATCCCGCTTGATTTCGGGAGTTGGAGGCCAAATGGATTTTGTCCGCGGCGCTTCGCTGGCGGCTGAAGGGCGTTCCATCATTGCGCTGCCATCGCGGACGAACACGGGAATTCGGCGCATTGTCGCGACCTTAAGCCAAGGAGCGGCGGTGACCACAACGCGCAACCATGTTCAGTACGTGGTGACCGAACATGGCATTGCGTCGCTGCATGGCCAAACCCTGGATGAACGGGCCCGACGGCTGATCGCGGTGGCGGATCCGAAAGACCGCGACGAACTCCTTTATCATGCGAGTCAAATAATTCCCGGATTTTAGGGCGTCTTCCTGCCGATGATGCCAGAGGCCGCGCGGACAGTCCTTTTAGCCCGCATGGTCGGCATGCAGCCGTCGTCCTTCACGCTTCCTCACCAGAGCGCTCATGCGACGGCGGCTAGGCTGCCGAGGCTAGACGCGACACGCGCGGCGCCGGGCCGCACTGACCGGAGCTCGCCTGGCGCGGTTGCCAGCAATGGTCCAGTGCCCAGATGTTGCACAATCGGCTTCAGTCCGGGGCACAACAGCGGGCGCGGTGATTTTTTTCGCACCGGGCTTGGCACCATTAGCTGGCGGGTGCAACCTATGACTTAGTCCGATAGACTAAGGCGGAGAGGAGGGGTGGCGTGAATAGGATTGTTATACTCCTCGCGGATAAGGTTTGATGGTTTTCCTTACCAATGCTTGCGGAGTGTTTTCAAGGGCTGAACAAAAGGTTCCTGCTCGATTACGTTCGACACGCCCGGCGGGATATCGCCGATATCGTATTGGTGATAATCTCGCCGGCGGACGTCATGACGCGCGGGGACGTCAGTCTTTCAAAGACCCCGTAGTCCGCCCTCCGCTTGGTGATGATGCCGTAGTCGAGCCGGTTCGTGCTGACAACCTGCCGGAGTTCCTCAAAGGATAGATAAAAATGTCTGCCGGTTTCGCGAATCAGTCCTTCTTGGACCAGCATGACAACCTCTTTTAACAGCGCCTGTTATACACCCGGAAGTGTTTCATCATCGCATACTGGGGATATTCCCGGAAGCTGATGAAATGGCGCCTCACGCTGATCTGCTGCTTGGTCTTGTCCGCCTTGTGTTTGCCGCCGGGCCGCGTCTCCCGCCTGCGGACCAGTGCTTGTGCCTTTTGCTTCGCCTCCTGCCGCTTCTGCTCCACGATCACGGCATGGGAACCCGTGTTGAACGCTTTGCGATCTGAACAGATCGGTGGCGTGTCCGGTCCACCGACCAAACCCGCTTATCCCTGACGGAACCCTCGGCGCTGCAACACACCTATGTCACGGCCCCGGATGCGAGAGGGTCTTGGCCGGCCGCGCTGTGCCATCGGTCGCCGAAGCCATGCACGACGGGTTGTAGTCCCTAACGGGCTGAGCGCGGACCCGCTATCCCTTGCACTCAACGACTGGAAAATATTGTCGCCAATTGTGGGTTATAGTGCCAATTAACCGATTTATGGTGACGTGAGTTGTTTCGCCATCTTGTAAAGCTCGTTCGTCGGAATTAAAATGAGTGAGCGTTTACTTTTTATGGGGGGGCAACATGAGTGCCCAAGGTTAGCGATGATCACAAAGAGCGGAGAAGACAACTTATTTTGGATGCGGCGCAAGCGGTATTTCTCGGCAAAGGCTATCAGCTGACCACGGTCGACGACATTGCCGCCCGCAGCGGGTTAAGTGTGGGCGCCCTCTATCGCTACTTTCCCACCAAGAGCGATATTATGCTGACCCTCGTGGAACAGCGTCTGGGTCGCACACCGGAACTCCTTAAGCGCCTCACCGCCGAGATCGAGGGGCCATGGGAACGCCTCAGCCGATGCGTCGAGATCTTCGTCAGTGCCTTGCGGGTCCGGCATCCCAGCACGGGTCGGCTCCTTCTGGTGGCCTGGGGCGAGGCCCTCCAGGACACCACGGTACGTCAAGGCTTGCAACGCCGCTTTGCAGCTCTGGTGGACTATCTCGCCAGCGTTATCCAAGAAGGGGTCAGGACGAGGGAGTTTCGCTCCGATGCCAACGTGACGGCTTTGGCCTCCATTCTCCTTAGTCTTGCGGACGGTGTAACCCTATACTGGTCTGCGGGTACGCCTGAGATGGACCTGCATGGCATGCGTTCGGCGGTTCTGGCGATGCTCCGCGCCTACCTAAATCCCGTCGTGATCCGAGAGGAGTAGATGGATTTGCAACGTCGTGTCGTGATTACGGGTATTGGACTCGTCACGCCCCTGGGCAACACCCGGGAAGCGAACTGGGAAGCTATTCTGCAAGGCCATTCGGGAGTGGCCCCCGTCACCGCGTTCGACGCCTCCCGGCTTGGATGTCGGGTTGCCGGAGAGGTTAAGGAATTCGACCCTGCTGCGATCATGGACCCTAAGGAAGTCCGCCACTATGACCGGTTCATCCATCTCGCGATCGCAGCCACAGCCGAGGCGATTTTCGATGCACAACTGGCGTTCGATGCAGATTTGGGCGACCGAACCGGTGTAATCTATGGAAGTGGCATGGGCGGCCTGACGACTATCTTAACTACGGACGCGGTGCTTCGGGACCGGAGTCCGAAACGGGTGTCACCGTTTCTCTCCACCGGGAGCCCTATCAATATGGCGGCAGGACTGATTTCCATTCGATGGGGATTGCGAGGGCCGACCTACGCGACGGTGTCAGCCTGTTCGACGTCGGCCCATGCCATAGCGGACAGTTTCTTTGCTATTCAGCGGGGAGATGCCGACGTTGTGGTCACGGGCGGGAGTGAGGCGGTCGTCACCGAGTTGACCATGGCCTCCTTCGATAATGCCAGGGCGTTGTCTCGTCGCAATAATGAACCTGCGCGGGCGTCACGGCCGTTTGACGCTGAGCGTGACGGTTTTGTGTTAGCCGAAGGTGGCGCGACCTTAATTCTCGAGGAACTCGACCACGCGCGTGCCCGCAACGCGAAAATTTATGCAGAATTGGCCGGCGTCGGCATGGCTGGTGACGCCTATCATATCACGGCCCCCGATCCCAATGGCACCGGAGGTGCCAGGGCCATGGTCAGGGCCCTGCAAGCCGCCGCCATATCGCCAGAGGACGTGTCGTATATTAATGCGCATGCAACCTCGACAAAACTTGGGGACGTCAGCGAAACCGTGGCCATCAAATCGGCGTTTGGCCAGCATGCCTACCGGCTGGCGGTGAGTTCAACCAAATCGATGACGGGCCACCTTTTAGGCGCGGCGGGAGCCGCGGAGGCATCCTATACGGCGATGGCACTGTATTATCAAGTCATCCCGCCCACGATTAACCTCGACAGCCAGGATCCCGAGTGCGATCTAGACTATGTTGCCAACGCGGCCCGTTCTGCCCCGCTTGCCATGGCCATGTCCAATAGCAACGGGTTCGGCGGAGCCAATATTTCTCTGATCTTTAAACGGCATCCCGACTAGGCTTGTTTGGCAACAAGCCGTGGGGGCCCGAGGGTGATGTGCCGGAGAGCGATCCAACGTGGTGTGGAGCATCACGGATATGCCATGGAGCAATCTCGTCGGGGAACACCAATCGATCGTGAGTGGAAACAGGGATCCTCTCAAACACCCAAACGCTTTTCTTGGATCGTCGCTCTGCCTTTCTAAGCCGAATCTTCACTTACCCGGCCGGTTGGCTTTTCGACATCCAAAGGGCGTAGGTGTCTTGCCAGGAAGTGCCAGGCAAAGACAGAAATACGGCAAAAGACCTAGCAAACAAGTTGCACAGGCATTCGGTACTATCCGAACCGTGACGTCCGCGACGTTTAAGTGTCTTCGTATTGGACTTGTTAGTATAGGTAGCTCGCGTTTAAAGCGCGGAACCGACGGATACTGGCATTCAACTTTTTCAGAGACCGCGGCTTCGCAAGGGAAGCAATGTCGATTGCTCTAATAACCAGGGCGACCCGGAGGGTATCGTCCTTTAGTCCAGGAAGTGCATTCAGCACTTCGTTGAAGCGTTGGACCGCCGTATCTGCGTCGTCGCCAGATAGGGCCATCTCGGCGTGTAAAATGCGCGCGGTGAACCATCCACGGCACCAATGGCCGCCCAGCAAATCATAGGCCCGGTGAAGATATTGACGGCTGTCCTCCACGCGCCCTTGTTTCCAGGCGATTTCGGCCTGGGTGCTGGCCAATTCCCCCCATTGGTAATCCTCACCCACTCCGGGCCATCGCGGAACTTCTTCGAGCCATTGCTGGGCTGCGCCCCAGTCTTCCATCATCGCGGCGGTATAGAGGCAATTGTTGAGAGCGGCGATGACGTGGTCCATCTGGCCGACGCGGCTGCCATAAAATGTGTAGGCGGCTTCAAAATACCCCATAGCTTCCGAATATTGCCCTCGTGCCAATGCCACGTTGTCCAACCCCATATTCAGGTGGGCGCGCAGTTCTACTTGGGAAATTTTTGACTGCCAGGTGTGCCAATGGTGAGCGGCTTCCTCGTACCGGCCTAAGTTCCATAGGGCGACGCCGATGTTATATGCCGAGCGTTCCCAGGACGGCCCCACGGAGGGTAGGGTAATCACTGCTTGCAGTATCGGTAATGCCTCCTGGGGCTGATTCCGGAGCAATAACCAACGGCCCAAGTGCCCACACACCTCGATTTCGATTTCGGTCCAATGGTGTTCGTGCGCGCGTTGGGAGAGGAGACGGCCAAGAAAGATGGCGCGTCGTTCATGACCTTGTCGCCAGTCCATCCTGGCCAAGGCCAACAACAGTTCAGCCGATACTTGCGGGTATCGGGATGCCTGGCGTAGCAACCTGAGCCAGTTCCGTCGGACACAGCGATACGGCGGATCCGGCCGTGCCAGCAAGCGATTCCCCACCTCTAATGCCTGCCGAGGCTCCGTCGCTCGGTCCAAATAGAGTTCATCCCACACCCCCGTCGGCAATTCTCTATTGCGTCCGGTTCTTGGATTACTTCTGCCGTTCATCCCACACCCCCGTCGGCAATTCCAAGCCGTGACTAATCGCATCGAGGATCGAAACTGATGGGCACATACGATCGTGTTCAATCGCGTTAATGGTGGATGCCGAGACAAAGCGGTGCACGGCCATCATTTTCCGCTGGCGAGCTGTCCGCGCCGTGCGAATCGCCTCGCCTAATGTCACTTCCTCCTTCACTTGGGACACCTCCTTCTTCCGGCGGATATGCGGAAATGCATTTTTTGTATTTCTGCTGGTCTGACTTCGCTGGCACACTATATGATTGCCCTCTTGCAGCAACAGGCCTCTCCTCTTAATTTTAAATTTTATAACTGTCAAGCAATAGTGGCAATTGACACAAAAATTCTCAAAGAGGAGGTCGGAAATGACTACGCAATATATTCGTCGCATGGGACGACTCGCGGTGCTGACCCTCGCGCTGCTGACGGTGTTGACGTTTGGTTTAACTCATAGACCCCTTAAGCATTTGGCGGCAACGTCTGCCGTGACCGTGGCGAGTAGCAGCACCACGGGGTCACCCGATACAGGGTCAGGCCCGCCCATCGCGTAAGCGGTATCAGGAGGAAGAGAACATGAAGCGTCATCCAATGCGACTACCCGATCCCCATTCCATCAATTCTTTACCCCTACGCACCGCGATGGGATTACCCACCGAATATGTGGCCGGGCAATTGAACGACCACCAGCCGCTAGCGGATAGCCGTGGGTTTCTCGGCGAGCCGGGTGACGCGTTGTTGTATCTTACCCTTGAGGGATATCCCCCACCCCTACGATATCTGGCGGGAACCGTCCTCGCCTTAGCGGGGGATCCACGAATACAACCGCTAAGTCCCGAGATGTTGCCGGTGCCCGGCGGACTTTTACGTATGGGCACGGAGGCCTCCGAAGTCGACCGCGTATTGGCACGGTTCAACGACTTAAATTTGGCGCGTCAATGGATTCAAAAAGAGGTTCCGACATGGACGGTGTCCGTCGCCCCATTTCGGTTGGGCCGATATCTGGTCACGAATCTGGAATACGTAGCCTTCCTCCAAGATTGCCCCGAGGCTCCGCTGCCGACAAGCTGGGTTCTTGGTCAGATGCCTCCGGAACGCGCTAATCATCCAGTGTATTCGGTCTCTCGTGAAGCGGCCCACCAATATGTTGGCTGGTTGTCTTAGAAGACCGGGCGAACCTTCCGACTACCAACAGAACCCGAGTGGGAATGGGCAGCATCCGCAGGTGATGGGCGGGAGTACCCATGGGGGAGCACGTGGGCAGAAGACCGCGCCAATACGGCGGAGTCCCATTGCTGGATGACCACGCCCGTCGGTATGTTTCCCAAAGGAGCAGGCCTTTTTGGGCATCTGGATTTGGCCGGCAATGTGGAGGAGCTCGTCGACACGTACTATGGCCCGTATCCAGGGGGACGTTGGATCGATGACGACCTCGCGGCATCGGGGCCTTACCCCATGACCCGCGGCGGGAGCTTTACCCGATTTCGGGATCTGGGGCGGTGCAAACGTCGTCATGGGTACCTGGATGATCCGCTCTACGCCATCGGGTTTCGGATCGCTGAGGACATGACCGACTGAAATATTGGAGGAGGATGTACCGTGGAACACTCATATGAAAGCGTTCGCATTCATCGCGGACCAGTGACAACGGCGATGCCGGTGCCACATAGTTCTCTCATAGTGACGGCGGGGTGCGATGGGGCTGTTGGGCTTTTTTCTCCAAATAGAATCGAATTGCTGGGATATCACGATCACTTGGTCAATCGCGTGGTCACGGATCCGACCGGGACATGGGCCGGGTCTTGCTCATCGGATTACACGATCAAGATTTGGAGTATCCCCGAGCGACGATTGGTCCAAACCTTGCGGGGACATAGCGATGACGTGGAAGACTTCGTATTTATTGACGCAGAATGGGCCGTGTCGGCCTCGCGAGATCGACGCCTGTTGATGTGGCACTGGCCTTCCGGTCGTATCGAACGGATCCTCTTGGGACACGAACGCGACGTCTTAGCCGTCGCAGCGGATAGCCAGCATATCTATTCGACTGGGGATGATCGGACGTTGCGCGTTTGGGATGTCAGTACCAGCACACTTCTCAGGCAATGGGGACCCTTTGAAGCGGAGACGGACACCTGTGCGCTGGATGTCCCCCGCAATCGCATTGTGTTAGGGTGTGACGATGGTTATATTCGCATATTTAGTCTTAATACGGGAGCGCCGTTGGCATCCTGGTCGGCCCATCAATCTGGGATCAAACGTGTCGCTGTCAATTCGGACGGACTCCTTCTGTCGGCAGGCTACGACCAGCACGTAATCATATGGAACATGGATAGCCACGCTCCCGAGATTGTCCTTGATCCGCACATGGCGTGTTGGGAACGATCGCTGAATTGGACTTCCGATGGCTCTGGAGTAGTCGGGGGCACATTTGATGGCACCGTCGTGCAATGGAATGCCCACAGTGGCGCGCAGATGGCGGAACTCGGCGCGCAGCCTGTGGGGCCGGACCACATCTGTTGGAACGAAGCCGCGTCGGCGGAAGATGGCACGATTGCTCTCGTGAGTGACGATGGGCGGGTTCGCGCGGGCCACATGGACACGGACCCCGCCAGTTGGTTCACGATTGAACCGCCCAGTGGACGCGTTCTGATGAACGCCGTGGCCTACGATCCTCATCACGCGCGCATCCTCACTGGAGCTCATAACCACGTCCTGCACCAGTTACGCGTATCCGTGACGGGGCTTCGCTTTGAAACATCCTATACCCTGGGGCTCGGTCCGATTAACACGATTCGCTTTACGCCCCAGGGTGAAGAGGCCTGGATTGGCACTTACAGCGGTACGCTTGTGCACTGGTCTCCGGATAAGCACGCCGTTATCGGGGCATATCGCCTCCATGACGGGGCCATCAAAGCACTCCGACTATTAGCGGACCTCCATGAGGGGGTGAGTTGCTCAGCAGCGGGGGAGGTGGTGGCGTGGGATTGGTCCGGACACCGTGCCCGGAATTTCGGCGGGCACACGGCGATCGTTAACGATCTGGACGTGTCCTCGGATGGACGCTGGCTCGTCACCATCGGACGCGACTTCATCCTGCGACTCTATGAATATCAAACCGGACGGCTCATGACCGCTGTTGATTTAGGGAGGCGTTCACCGAAATCGGTTCTGTTGATCAACGAACACGAGGCGTTGGTGGGCGATTATTGGGGATATTTAGTACACGTCAATCTGGATAGTGGCCAGATCGCGTCACAGCGTATTGCCACCAATGGCTTAAGTAGCTTATCCCACGTGCACCCGCGCGTTTTAGCAACATCGTATGATGGAAGTTTGGCGGTAATCGATACCGCCGGCTTATCCGCTCGTTCCCTGATCCCATTGGGGCAGCGCCTCGCGGAATACGCCACTGAGGAGGTTTCCTGATGGGCAACATTAATCAGAACATTACCGAATATTTAGAGCGACGAACTCGATTGCTCGCACGTCCCGACGCGACTCCACCCCTACAGCTATTTGGGCCGGTCATGCTCCCTCTTGCTGCACCCAAGGGTACGATTCAAACGCAATGGTACGTTTGGCAGTCATCGCTGGGGGACGTAGGAAATCCCGTGAGTATGTCTCCCTGTGGACCTGCACTCGTCATCGGCGATCTCCATCGAAAAAACTCTCTACCCTTAGTCCGTATGCACATCGTCTGTGTCACGGGCGATGTATTTCATAGTGAACGATGTGATTGTGGGGTTCAACTGAATCGGGCCATTCGCCAAACTGTCCAACACGGTATCGGTGTTCTTCTCTACTTGGGCGACCAGGAAGGGCGGGGGATTGGTTTGTACCACAAAGCTATGGCCTATGCGCTACAGCAGGAATTTGGCCTCGATAGCCTCGACGCCAACTTAGCTTTACGCCAACCAGCCGATGCCCGGTCCTATCGCGACGCCGCGGTCGTTTTGCGGTTTCTTTGTGATCGACCGATTATTTTACTGACGAACAATCCCCTAAAACCAGAATCTTTGGAGGCCGAAGGTATTTCCATTCGCAGTGTTCGCCCCCTTTGGGCTTCGATTACCCCGCACAATCGTGCCTATCTCAACACCAAGGTTCAACGTTTCGGACATACCCCGGAGGAGGGGATAATGTGACGTGGGAAGAAAACGGTGCTCTGACATGGTCGGAAGTACAACTTAAGGAGCCACCCCAATATATGACCACCACGGTAGCCCTTATCACCAGCGGAGGCGCCAACGATTACAATGTGATGGCAGCGGAGTGGACGTATCTGGTAGCGCGTCGGCCGCCTTATCTCATGGTATGCGTCCAAGATGGCAATGTCTCAGGTGATTTGATTGCTGAGCAATTGGAATTTGGCGCCACGTTCCTTACGGATGAACAGAGTGTCCTCGCTGACGTCGCCGGGCATTTTAGCAAATCTGATATTACCAAACTCTCGGCGTTGGTTTTTGAGACCGTACCCGGCCAGAAAATTGGGCCGCCTGTCATCCGGGGAGGGCTAGCCACCTTCGAGTGCTGCGTCGAGCGACTGATCCGCTTGCCCGGATACCGCCTTTTTATCGCACGGGTACTCGCCGCACAAACGGACCCCGCTGCCCACGCACACCCGCTGGTTAAGCATGGTGGAATGTATCGAATGGGTGCGCCAATTAACGATAGTCCGCTTGCTTTGGCTGCTGACTTTGTGCAGACAGATCAGGGAGACTATATGCTGCGAATCGCCGGCCGTATCCCCCATCGATCAATCGGTGCCACGCGCGGTGTTAATGTTTGGATTGAAGATCAATGTGGCCAGAGTGAAGGGCCTTATTGGGCCGAAGTCGACGACCGCGGATATTTTTATGAAATGTTCGCGGCAACCCCTGTGTTTTCGCCAATTCCTTTTGACATCGGTGTGACCAATGGTCATGGTATTAGTTCCCCCGTTTGGGGGGCTTTTTTAGTACCATAAGGGTTGTTAAAAAAATAAGACCGAGGGCGAAAAAGGTTGCCGCCTGCCCTCGGTCGGATCTAGGTGATCAATGGCCATTATACTGTTATCCGTGTCCTTCCGCCAAGTCCTCCGCGGCGATGTCGTCCCCCGGCCGGCCTGCCCCACGGACGGTCACCATGGGTTAGTCCGTAACGGAACCTTCCCCCGCTATGTGGAAGATGGCCACGGTATCCACGCAATTACCATTCAGCGGTATCTCTGCCGCACATGCCAGACGACGTATAGGGCATTGCCTTATGACTGCCGGCCGTATGCGGCGGTGACCTGGTCCTTAGTTCTCGCCGTGGGCATCCTCTGGCGCGAACGGGGATGGTCCTTGGGTCGATGCCAACGCTGGCTGATCGCGCACGGCCTAGACCATGACGAGCGGACGCTTGCTCGATGGACGGCCCGCTGGCGGGCCGGAATTCCTCAGATTATTCAGCAGGCCCTGCACTGGGTGGCGAATCTGTGGGGCACGCGGGCTTTACCCGTATGGCCTCAGGACGCTTGGACCGGGCTCCAACATTGGCGTGCCTTGTGGCGCGCGGCGCAGGCCCGGATTCCCCCAGCGCGGTATGGAGGATGGCTAGCCACCAGTCTGCTGTGGGGCTGGCTTCCCATCACATTCTTTGCCGGGATGGCCTGACACGCGGGGTGTCGTACCCTGTCGGAGGAGGTGATCGGAGCCCATGAGAGCTCCTCAGACACTGCCCCCCGATGTGGTGGCTCAATTTCGATATGCGATTATTGCGCCCATTGTGACCCGATCCTTGGAGTTTGGCGAACAACGGGCCTTCGTGGCGCAACAAGCCACCCAAATCTGGCACTGGCCGGACGGTCAAGCACGTGCGGTGCATGCCCGGACGGTGCTCCGATGGGTGGCCGCCTATCGGTCCGG
>JAJZZA010000154.1 GCA_021797825.1 Bacillota bacterium
TGTCTTGGGTATACATGGAATCATCTCCCAACGATCGTCGAGGAGATAATTCCACACCGAACGCGCAGTTTCCTTTGCATAAATGAAATTAATTATTGCACGCTGCCTTAGGTGTAATTGGTCACCGTGATGACCTGGTGCGTGATCGCGTGTAGGGCCCCGAGCACGTTAAAGCGTTGACGCCCGGAGGGCGTCGGCAACAGGATCCGGGTCAGACACCACAAGTAGCCCGGCCAGGCGCCCAAGACAAAGTGCGCCGCATCGACGAAAAAGGGCTCTTTCTCAAATCGTATGATGGCTACCCAGTCAGGTCTGCCCATGTGAGCACATTATAAGCATTGAGCAACTCTAGCCCCGCACGTCCGCTCCCACGTCGATGTTTCATTTTGGCGCGGCTGTTGACCCCTTCTAAGGGCCCATTACTGATGTCTTGATAGATGAGACTATTTTTCACCGCCTCGTAATCGTTCAAGAGCCCCGTGGCATATTGGGCAAGCGGCCCGATCGCGCAGTTTTGGTATTGCTGAATAAACGCATCGAGTGCCGCCGGATCGGCGGCATCAAACACGTGATAACAATCGCGCCAAAACCGCACCAGGATCCCAATCACGGGGTACAAGCCGGCGATGGCCGCAAAGAGTTGGGTGCGTTCGTTTTGTTTTTCCGTGTCTGGAGTCGCCGAGGACGTCGGATCCTCGGTCGACGGTTCCCCCACAATCAGGGTGTGGGCGTGGTCGCTGAAGGGCGACGGGCCTCCGGGGCGGGTCTTGGGGGAGGCGGGTTCTGGCTTGGGTTCCGCCTTGTTCGGGCGGTTTTCGGCCGCGTGCTTGAGCACCTGTTTGTAGATCGTATTCCGGGCAACCTGCTTTAAGGCCAGATCCGCGGGGGATTCGAGGGGCTTGGGGCGAATGGCCTCGGGGATTTCTTGGCGGAGCTTCAGAATGGACTGATAGACGGCGTTGGGGCTGCCCTCGACCCCCTGGACTTGCCGGATGGGATGGATCGTGCGATGGTTGCCGCCCTGCTTCAGTTCGCGGATCACCGTGTCGCGGTAGGGTTCCACGATGGACTCGTGCGCTGGCCGCGCCCGCGGCCGGAGCGTTTGGGAGTGCCGTGCTTGTAGGCAATCCGCACGCTGGCGCGGGGTGTCGTTGGCCTGCTGGATCCGGGCGTGAATCTGCGCCTCGACCGTGGCTAAGGGGTGCACGGCCGTCCGGCGCAATTGTTGGACCTCTCGCAGGGAGATGTCCAAGGTCTTTGCCATCTCGGCGCTGCGCAGACCGCGATCGGCCAACTCCAACAGCTTCAACGTGCGGCGGTATTTTTGCGCTTGCGCGGGGGTGAGTTGGGCGAGGCGACCCCGGTCTTCGACCTGGTCCTCCGGCACCGTGAACACCGGGCGATCCACCGTCCGGCCCGTACCCGGGTCGGCTGGGACCCAGCCGTCCCCTTGCCGGAGAAAGATCGTGGCCGGCAGGGTGGTCATCACGGCGTCTTGGACGGCCGGATGGGCATTTGTGATCAAGTGAAAGCGATCCGCGATCTGCGTTTTGCTGCATTCCGTCGCGGCCGACGCATAGGCGCTGGCCCGATCCCGACTGAAAAACGCGGCGGCCGGAAAGGACTCGAGGGCGCGCTTGCCCACCTCTTTGGTCGTGCCGCGCACGATGACCAACACCCGATGGGTTTCTTCATCCCAAAACACCGTGCAGCCGGACGACTTGTCGCCCGTGTGCAAGTTGATGGCGTCCACCGCCAGCCCCCGGACATCGTTGCGGGTGAGATTCGCGTCGAGTTGCTGGGCCGATGCCGCTTTGACATAGCGGGCGATCGCATCATTACTCACCACCGCGCCCTCCCGCTTGAGGGCGTCTTCCGCGGGTTTGCACCCGCTGGCCAAGGCCCGGGCGATACAGGTGCGCTTGCAGCGGCGGGTTTTGCGGGCGCCGTCTTCGCCAACCCCCGGCAACCGCTCCCCAAAATGGTGGTGCGGGCACGCGGGGTTCTCACCGACATGGATCTGCCGTCGCACGCGATGCCAGACGGCCCGGCCGTCCTGGGGAATGTTTTGCAAGGGCTTCGCAAAATACGCGCGCGCGGGCGTGTGGCTGATCGTCCCACAAAACGGGCAGACAGCGTCCTCGGACCGGAACGTCCAATAATACTGGATGCGGTGGCAATCCCGCTCAATGTTTTGCAGCGCCAAAAACGCCGGCACAATGTCCCCCCAATCAAAAAACCCGCGGGCCTCCATTTCTAGTCGATAGACCTGTTCAATCGCTTCGCGGGCAAAGCCCTCGTGTTGCAATACGGTGGAAAACGCCCCAAACCACGCTTGTGTCTCCAACCCCACACCCCTCACACCGGTTCAACATTATACGGTAGCAGGGCCTTTCTCAAATCCAAGGATGGCTATCCGGCTAAATCCGCCACTCTAAGCCCATTAACGGCATAGAGCAGCTTAACAGCCCGCCGCCGATGTTTACTATCCTCCCATTTGAGAATGAGCCCGGTAGCATAATGGGAAACCCGGTGAATGTCCAGCACCAATCATACCTTTTGAGAAAGAGCCCGAAAAAGACCTGGCGGCGCCCCGCCTGGGCCTCGTCTAAGATTAGGGTGAGTTGGGCATCCAGGCATGGCGGCTCTGCGACCGGGTCCGCTTGGGCCGGGATGGGGCGGGTTTGACGACGGCTAAACCCGTTTTTTTAGCCAGGCCCGGACTGGGGTCGGCCCGCGGCGGACGCCGGTCAGGGCTGCGATCCGGTCCCCGGCCTCTTGCCCGGTGTGGGGCGGTTGGGCGGTAAAGGCTTCCCGCAGGGTGGTGGCCTGGCGGTCCCAGGCCGCCGACTGGGGATGGGGGTTAAACGGCCGGAGGGCCGCGAGGCCTCCAGCCTGGTAGGCGTG